>NZ_JAOTQU010000012.1:0-175029 GCF_025685765.1 Pseudomonas sp. PDM13
GGCTGGCGTTCCAGCGATTGGAAAAGGGACTCGCCCGGGTGGGCGAAACCAGAAGCACCAACAAAACTCGGCAATCAGCTTGGCTCAAATCCTCTAGCAACACTTAACGCAGACAGAGCCACTTCAATCGCCAAGCAGCCCGCAGGGCTGCCATGCCTCGCGGTACTTCCGGGCTGAAGGTAAAAGCGGGCGAATGAATTCGCCCCTACACCCATTCCCCATCCTTGGTGTCTTGTGGTGGCACGTCTGTAGGGTGGATGACGCTTTTTTCATCCACCAGCGGAGTGGCCGGCGGGCACGAAAGGTGGACCGGTGGAGCGGGGTCCACCCTACGTGGCGAGGGCATCAGGAGTCGGTCGGTGGCAGGGCATCGCGAATGAATTCGCTCCCACAGGGACGCCGTCCTCCATCCGCGCCGTAGGGTGGATGGCGCTTTTTTCATCCACCAGCGGAGTGGCCGGCGGGCACGAAAGGTGGACCGATGGAGCGGGGTCCACCCGTGGCGAGGGTGTCCGGAGTTGGCCGGTGGAGAAGCATCGCGAATGAATTCGTAAGGGCGAGTGAGCTCGCCCCTACAGCCATTCCCATCTTTCGTGTCGTGGCCCTATGCGCTGGCCGCCTGGCGTTGCAGTTCACGGCGGCGGGCTTCTTCGCGGACGGCGGGGATGATCCAACGGCCGTAGTCGACGGTGTCGAAGTAGGGGTCGTAGCCGCGGTTGAGGAAGGTGGTGATGCCGAGGTCGACGTAGTCGAGCAGGGCCTGGGCGACGGTTTCCGGGGTGCCGACCAGGGCGGTGGTGTCGCCGTAGGCGCCGACGGCGGTGGCGGTGGGCATCCACAGGGCGCGGTCGTGGCGGTCTCCGGCGGCGGCTGCAGCGAGCAGGCGTTCGGAGCCGGTGCCCTTGATGCGCTTCTGCCAGGGGCTGCCTTCGGCGAACTGCGGGTTGGCCTTGATCTGCGCGAGGATCTGCTCGGCGCGCTGCCAGGCCAGCTCTTCGGTGGCGCCGAGGATCAGCCGCACCGAGAGGCTGACCCGGGGCGCGGTGACGCCAGCGTCCTTGGCGGCGGCCTTGAGCTTGGCGATCTGCTCGGCGACGCCGCTCAGGGGTTCGCCCCAGAGGGCGTAGAGGTCGGCGTGCTTGACCGCGATCTGGTAGGCGATGTCGGAAGAGCCACCGAAGGAGATGGGGATGTGCGGCTGCTGCAGCGGCTTGACCGGGCTGAAGGCGCCCTTGATCTGGAAGTATTTGCCGTCGAAGTCGAAGGGCTCTTCGGCGGTCCAGGTGCGGCGGACGATCTCCAGGTATTCGTCGGTGCGTTGGTAGCGCTCGGTCTTGTCCAGCAGGGTGTCGCCTTCCTGGGGCTCGGCGGTGATGCCGGTGATGGCGTGCAGGCGGATGCGCCCGCCACCAGTGGTGTGGTCGAGGGTGGCGAAGGCGCGGGCGGCGACGGTGGGCGCGGTGAGGGCCGGGCGGTGGGCGATCATGAAACCCAGGCGCTCGGTCTGGGCGGCGGCGTAGGCGGCGATCTGCAGGCTGTCGGCGCCGCCGGGGCCGCTGGCGATGAGCACCCGGTCGAAGCCGGCGTGCTCGTGGGCGCGGGCGTGGTTGCGGAGAAACTCCAGGTCGAAATCCCCGGTGCGCGGGCCGCGTGTCTCGGACCACTGGCGGGGGAAGATCATGCCGACGAATTCGATGGACATCGTCCACTCCTTAATTGCGTTGCGGGTTGAGGGCTGCGTTGCAGGTTGAGGGTTGCGCGGGCCAGGCCCGCGCGGGTTCAGAACTGGTAGTCCACCTGGGCCATGAGGCTGCGACCGGGCATGGGCTGCAGGAAGGTGTTGGTGGAGCCGGCGAGGCCGCTGACGAAGTTCAGCTCGTCGGTGAGGTTGAGCACGCGCACCGTGGCGCTCCATTGCGGCTGGCGGTAGTAGAGGGCGAGGTCGAGGTTGTATTCGTCGGGCACCTTCACCGTCTTGCTGAGGTTCAGGTACCAGCTGCTGGTCCACCAGCCGGAGAGCTCGGCGCCGAAGCCGGAGTCGAAGCTGTAGTCGACGAAGCCGCTGACGCTGTACTCGGGGACCTGCACCGCGTCGTAGCGCCCGGAGGGCCGCTGGTTGAGGGCGTTGTTGTCGCCGAAGACGGTGCCGTTGTCGGCGATGAAGCCGGCCGAGGCGAAGCCGGTCTGGGTGGTGAATTCGTTGTAGGCGGTGAGGCGGGTGAGGTTGAGCCCGCTGCGCAGGTGTTCGTCCGGTTGGTAGCGCGCGGTGGCTTCGACGCCCTTGATGATCAGCCGGGCGATGTTGTTGTTGCTGTCCGGCGCCTGGTCGCGTTCCTGCTTGAAGGCGGCGACGGAGAGGAACAGCCGGTCGGGAATGGCGTCGACCTTGAGGCCGACTTCGTGGAGCACGCTGAGGCTTTCGAACGACAGCGGGTTGAGCAGGTTGGCGCCGGCGCCGCTGCCCCAGCCGATGCCGTTGGAGAAGAAGCCGGTGTTGACCGCCAGGGAGCGGTCGAAGGTGTAGTAGAGGGTGCTGTTCTCGGTGGGCTTGATGTAGGGGCTGACCTGCACGGAGAACAGGCGGTAGCTGTCGCTGTCCTGGCGCTCGGTGCCGGCGCGCAGGACGAAGGGGTTTTCGATGCGAGCGTCGATCCAGCTGCGGCTGGCGCCGATGTTGAGGCCGTAGCGCTCGGCGAAGCGCAGGTTGTGCTGGGTGAACAGGGTCTTGGTGGTCCACACGCTTTCGGCGGTGTAGGGCGCCAGGGATTCGGCATAGAGGCCGTGCCCGGCGGGGTACATGGCGGCGAGGTTGAGCCAGCCGTAGTAGCTGGAGAACTGCGGCACGCCGGGCTGGCCGATCCAGGCGCCGTTGCCGCCGGCGGGGTTGGAGCCGGTGAGGCCGAGCAGGTCGCCGGGGTTCTTGGTGGACGGGTCCTGGGTCAGGTCGTAGGCGTTGATGGTGGAGCCGAAGCTGTTGTTGGCGGCGATGGACTGGTTGCTTTCGCGGCGGTAGATCAGGCCGCTGTTGCTTTCGTCGCGCAGCACCTGGCCGAACAGGCTGGCTTCGTTGCGCGAGCGGAATTCGAAGCGGTTGTCGAAGATGTTGTCTTTCGATTGCACCTGGAAGGCGCCGACCGCGTCCACCGTGTCTTCGGAGCGCTGGTAGAAGGCGCTGTTGGCCAGGGTGATGCTGGGGCTGAGGTCGAGCTCGGCGCGCAACTGGGTGGTGAAGCGGGTGGAGGTGCTCTTGTCTTCGGCGCGGTGGCCGGTCTGCGGGTCGAGGGAGACCAGGCCGTTGCCGGCCAGGCTGGGGTCGTAGACCCAGCCGCGCAGGGTGCCGGGGCTGCCCTGGGTGTTGGGCGAGGTGGCCTGGAAGCTGTTGTTGACCACCGCGTACTGGCCCTGGGCGTTGCGCTGGCGCTGCACCCAGCCGAGCACGGCGGAGTCGGCGGCGCCGGATTCGAACACCGGTGACCACAGGGTGCCGCCGTTCTGGATGATCGGCGTGGCGCGGCCGGCATGGTACTTGCCGCTGTCGGCCAGTTGCTGGGTGGCGCGGTTCCAGCCGTGGGCGATGTTCCAGTCGAAGTAGTCGTCGTAGGCGGCGTTCCAGTCCACGCGGATGCCGTCGCCACGCCAGGCGAAGGCGCCGTAGAAGGCATCGAAGTTGTTTTCGACGTTGTCGTAGTAATCCTCCTGGCGCTGGCGGGTGATGCTCACGCGGTAGGCCAGGCTCTCGCTGATGGGGCCGGTGTTGTCGACGGTGAAGCGGGTGGAGTCGCGGGATTCGCCATCGGGTATCCAGGTGCCGAGCTGGCCGCTGAGGCGGGTGCGGAACTGGTCGAAGTCGGGCTTCTTGCTCAGGTAGTTGACGTAGCCGCCACTGCCGCTGACCGAGCCGTACACCACCGAGGAGGGGCCGGCGACGATGTCGGCGCCCTCGACGGCGTTGAAGTTGGCCGGGTGGCGCACGGCGTAGGCGCGCTGGCCGTCCTGGAACACTTCCGAGTTCTGCGCGCGGAACTGCGGGGCGATGCCGGCGTTCTGGCCGCCACCGCGGGTGATGCCGGGGGCGTACTTGACCAGGTCGTCGGAGCTGCGGATGGGGTCGTTGGCGAGCTGCTCGGCATTGACCTGGGTGACCGAGCGCGGGGTGTCCAGCACGCTGGCGGCGGTGCCGCCGTACACCGAGCTGGGCGGGCGCACCGGCACCACCGAGGTGGCGGCATCGACGCGCTTGCCCTGCACCTGGACCACGCCGAGCAGCGGCGTATCGGCCTTGTCCTGCTGCTTCTGTTCCTGGCTGGCTTCCGCCTCGGGCTCGACGGGTTTTTCCTCGGCCCAGGCGGCGCTGGAGATCAGGGCCAGGATGGCCAGTGACAGGGTGTTGCGACGCAGGGCGGCGGCGGGTGGTGGCGCGAGGCTGAACATGCTGGGTGACTCTCCGGGCTGTGACTTTTCCAGCGCGCGGGGCTGCCGCGCACCTGTGCCAGTGGCTGATGGGGTTCCAGGCAGGGGTGGAAAAGCCCGGGCGCTTGGGCTCGGGAGTGGCAGTTGCCGATGCGCGCCAGGCGGCTTCGGCTGGTTCTCGTTATGGATGTATCGAGGTGGATACAGCACGGGGCATGCCAGCCATGAATGGGTGGCGAGAATTAATGGGTGGATGTTTTATATGGTTGATAAATAAGGAATTTATTTTCGGTATTGGCCGGCTTTCGACAGGCGATCGGCGGCCCGCGAACGCAGGCGGCGCGTGGGGGCGGAAGGGGGCGGGAAGGCTGCTGGGGGATACGCAGCGGGTTGTTGCCGGAGTGCTGGTGGGGCAGCACCCCGGGCGCGGTCAGGCGGTGCCGTTCAGCCAGAGGCTTTCGAAGCGCCAGGTGCTGAACAGGGTCTGTTCCTCGTGGGCGCCGCCGACCCGGGTGGAGAAGCCGTCGAGCAGGTCGGCGTAGCCCCAGATGAGCATGCCGCCGCGCTCGTACTGGACCTGCTGGGCGCGGTGCACCAGGGCCTTGCGCTGCTCCAGGTCGGGCTGGGCCATGGCCTGGAGGAACAGCTCGGAGAATTCGGCGTCGTTGAAGTTGGTTTTGTTGGCCACGGCGAAGGGGGCGTCGCTGTGCATGCCGCTGGCGAGGAAGGGCGCGCCGATGCTGCCGCCGGTGCTCAGGGCCCATTCGGTGCGCTGGGGCCCCTGGAAGGTGGCGAGGTCGACCTGGCGCACCTTGAGGGTGACGCCGATGCGCTTGGCCTGTTCGGCCAGCACCAGGGCCGAGGCGAGGCCGGGGCCGACGGTGGTGACCAGCTCCAGTTCGAGGTTTTCGTGGCCGGCTTCGCGCAGCAGTTCGCGGGCGCGTTGCGGGTCGTGGGGGCGCGGCGCGAGGGCGTGGTTGAAGGTGGGGTCGAAGGGCGCGTAGAGGTCGTTGGCGACGCGGCCCTGGCCGTTGAGGGCGCGGCGTACCAGCTCGTTACGGTCGGCCAGCAGGCGGAAGGCCTGGCGCACGCGCGGGTCGTCGAAGGGCGCCTTGGCGGTGTTCATGTCGAAGGACAGCCAGTTGCCGGTGACCGAGGTGACCAGCTTGATGCGCGGGTCGTTGCGCAGCAGGTCGAGCTGTTCGCTGGGCATGCCGTTGGCCATGTCGATCTGCCCGGCGCGCAAGGCGGCGAGGCGCGAGACCTGGTCCTTGAAGTCGATGATTTCCAGCTCGTCGGCGTAGGGCTTGCCGCTCTTGTAGTAGTTCTCGAAGCGGGTGAACAGCGAGCGCCGGCCGGGGGTGAAGCTTTTCAGCCGATAGGGCCCGGCGCCCACGGGGTTGGTGACGGGGTGGTAGTCCACCGGGACGATGCCGCCGAAGTTGACCCAGGTTTCCGCCAGGGGGAAGAAGCCGCGGCCTTCCTTGAAGCTGAGGCGGATGGTGCGGTCGTCGAGCTTGACCAGGTTGTCGCGGTCCACCCAGTGCAGCAGGGCGGCGTAGGGCGAAGCGAGTTCCGGGTCGGTGAGGCGGCGCACGGAGAAGATCAGGTCGTCGGCGTCGATGGTCTTGCCATGGTGGAACTCCAGGCCCTGGCGCAGGCGCAGGGTCCAGGTGCGGGCGTCGGGGCTGACCTCGGCCTCTTCGGCCAGGGCCAGGCGCGGCTGCATCTGCTCGTCCCATTCCCACAGCTTGGCGTAGAGGGCGAAGCCGCGGACGATGCCGCTGCCGATGGGCTTGTGGGCGTCGAGGTTGCCGCTCTGGTTGCCGTCGAGGATGCCCAGGCGCAGGCGCCCGCCGTGGCTGGGGGTGAGCAGGGCGGTGGCGGGGGCGGCGGCCTGCTGGTCACAGCCGGCGAGCAGGCCACCGCCCAGCAGCAGGCCGCTGCCGAGGGCGAGGCTGCCGCCGAGGAAGCGGCGGCGGGTCAGTTCATCGTGCATCGGTTCACTCCTTCGAGCCGGGGCGGGGGTCAGGCCAGGCCCAGCAGCGGCAGCCAGGAAAACAGCAGGACCAGGGCCAGGCTGGTGTCGATCAGGTAGCGCTGCTCGGCCATGGCGTCAGGCTCCGGCCGGGCCGCCGTTGACGGCGCGCAGTTCGATGGGGGCGTCGGTGCTTTTCACCAGGGCCGCGCGTTCGCCACGGAAGTGCGGCAGCACGTGTTCGCCCAGGCGGTAGGCCTCTTCCAGGTGCGGGTAGCCGGCGAGGAAGAACAGGCCGATGCCCAGTTCGTTGTACTCGCGGATGCGCGCCACGACGTTGGCGTAGCTGCCCACCAGGGCGCAGCCCGGGGGGATGCCGATGTAGCCGAAGCCGGCCCAGACGTTGGGGTGGATGAAGAAGTCGTCGAACTCCGGGGCGGCGTCCTTCTCGGCGTAGCCGTGCTCGTAGCTGAGCTTGCGCGCGGTGCGCAGGCCGGCGTGGGCGGCGACGGCCTTGACCGCGCCACGGGCGACGCCTTCGTCGAAGAAGCGCTTGGCTTCGGCCTGGGCTTCTTCCTCGGTCTCGCGGGTGATGACGTCGATGGACAGGCCGAAGCGGATGTCGCGGCGGCCGTACTTGAGGGCGCGCTCGCGCACGTCGGCGATCAGCGCGCGGACCTCGTCCGGGTGCTCGGCGCGCATCAGGTAGTAGTCGGCGTGCTTGGCGGCGAATTCACGGGCGGGGATGGACGAGCCGGCGGTGCAGATCAGCGGCAGCTCGGCCTTTTTCAGCGGGCCGCGCAGGCCACCGCCGTCGGCCTTGTAGTAGACGCCGTCGTAGTGGAAGTTTTCGTTGTGCCAGTAGCCCTTGACCACGTCCATGAATTCGATGGCGCGGGCGTAGCGGTCGTCGTGGCCGCTGTAGTCGCCGACCTGGCGCTGGATGGCGTCGGAGCCGCCGTTGATGATGTTCCACACCAGGCGGTTGCCGGTGGCGCGCTGGTAGGTGGCGGCCTGCTGCACGGCGACCCAGGGCGTGTAGTGGTAGGGCTGGAAGGCGGTGACGAACTTCAGCGTGCGGGTTTCGCGGGCCAGCAGCGAGCAGACCGTCCAGGGCTCTTCGCCGGTGGGGGCGTTGACCATCAGCGCGCCGCCGAAGCCGTTGATTTCGGCGGCGCGGGCGATCTGGCCGAGGTAGTCGATGTAGGTGAAGTGGTCGCCGACGGCGAAGCTGGAGACCGCCCCGGTGCTGGGACCGCCGCGGTGCCAGTCGCCGCGGTTGCGCGGGTCGCCCGGCAGGTACTGGGTTTCGCCGTGCAGCGGCAGGCGGGTGAAGAATTCGATGCTCATGGGGTTCCTCCTTGGATTCAGTCGCGGGCGCTGATCTGGCCCTTGAGGCTGGGCCAGTAGTCTTCGAGGTGCAGGTCGATCAGGGCCTGGTTGGTGAAGCGAGTGGCGAGGGACTGGCCGATGTCGACGTCCTCGCGGATCAGGCGGTTGTCCAGGGCGTAGCGGGTGAGGGCCTGGTAGTGGGCCTTGAGCTGCTGGTCGCTCTTGGGGGCCCAGCGGTCCTTCCAGGCCACGGGGTCGCCCTGGTCGTCGCGGCGCAGGACGCTTTCCGGGGTGCCGGCGCGGGAGGAGATGAGGTAGTAGGCGTCCTGGTTCTGCTCCTGGGAGATCCACCAGGCGGCCTTGACCCAGGCGGTGGCGAGCAGCTGGGTGACCTCGGGGTAGCGCTGGATGAAGTCGTCGGTGCCCCAGAGGTCGGAGACCAGGCGCCAGTCGTTGGAGCCCTGCTTGGTGGACCAGATGATGCGGCCTACGCCCTTGTCTTCCAGCAGGTAGGACTCGCTGAGCAGCACGGCGGCGTCGACCTTGCCGGCGGAGACGGCGGCGGCGCCGACCTGGGGGTTGAGGTTGGCGATCTTGAAGTCGGTGAGGGCCAGGTTCTTGCTGGCGAGGAAGTTGCTGAAGGCGAACTCCCAGGGGCGGCCACGGTGCAGGGCGATGCGCTTGCCCTTGAGGTCTTCGATGCTCTTGGCTTCGGAGTTGGCCGGTACCACGAGGTAGACGTTGTTGCCGTTGCCGCCGGGGACGATCAGCTTGCCGGGCACGCCACCGGCGGCGCCGATGACAGAGGGCAGGTCGCCGCGCACGGCGAAGTCGATGCTGTTGTTGGAGAAGCCTTCGTTGATCTGCGGGCCGGCGCCGGCGTGGGGGAGGGCGATCCAGTCGAGCTTGATGCCGCGCTTGTCGAGCTCCGCGGCGAGCCAGCCGTCTTCGATGACGCGCCCGGGGATGCCGCCGAATACCGGCTTGCCGCCCTGGGTGTAGGCGACGATGGCGATCTTCACCGAGGCGGGGGCCTCGCTGGCGAACGCGCCGAGGCTGAAGGCCAGGGCGGCGAGGGCCACCAGGCTGCTGCGCCAGATTCTGTTCATGGTTCCACTCCTTGCAATACGGGCCGGTGAGCCCGGCTGATGGAGCGGCGGGAGCAGGATGCATGCCATGGAATGGGCGATTGGCGTTGGCGCCAGTGGTGGCGCGGGATTCGCCGTGCAGGCGGTGTGGCGGGGCGGCCGCTGCATTGCTGGTGTCGACGCAGGGGGCTGCTGACGCGTTGCTGCTGCAGCAGCAATCCGCCGCCTTATATCTTTTATGGAATATATAAATGCTAATTAATAATTTTTTAGTCTATTCGGATTGATGCACTATGGCGGCGCGCCCATCTCTGCCAGGAATGCATCATGTCGCTGCTCACCCACCCCAATGCTCGCGAGCTGACCAAGTCCGTGCGTGCCACGGTGCTGGTCTTCAAGGACCCGCGCTCGCAGGAGCTGCTCAACCGTATCGAGCGGCTGGCGCCGAGTGAGGCCAATGCCCTGATCATCGGCGAGACCGGTACCGGCAAGGAGCTGGTGGCCCGCCATATCCATCACCTCAGCCGACGCGGCAAGGAGCCCTTCGTGGCGGTGAACTGCGGCGCCTTTCCCGAATCCCTGGTGGAGAGCGAGCTGTTCGGCCACGAGAAGGGCGCCTTCACCGGTGCCACCAACAGCAAGGCCGGCTGGTTCGAGGCGGCCAATGGCGGGACGCTGTTCCTCGACGAGATTGGCGACCTGCCGCTGAACATGCAGGTGAAGCTGCTGCGCGTGCTGCAGGAGCGCGAGGTGGTGCGCCTGGGTTCGCGCACGCCGATCCCGATCAATGTGCGCCTGGTGGCGGCGACCAACGTCAACCTGGCCGACGCGGTGGTGGCGGGGCATTTCCGCGAGGACCTGTTCTACCGCCTGCACGTGGCGACCATCCGCCTGCCCCCGCTGCGCGAGCGGCCGGGCGATATCCTGCCGCTGGCCGAGTTCTTCCTCGAGGAGCATTGCCAGCGCCTGGGCTACAACCGCGCCTCCCTGAGCGTGGAGGCCGAGCGCAAGCTGCTGACCCACAGCTGGCCAGGCAACATCCGCGAGCTGGAGAACGCCATCCACCATGCGCTGCTGGTGTGCCGCAACCAGCAGGTGCAACCCAATGACCTGCACCTGGTGGACATGCGTCCCGCCGGCGTGCGCCACGACGCACCCCAGGGCGTGCTGCCCGGTCCGGCCGCGCCGGTGGACCTGGAGGCGGCGCTGACGGCGCTGTTCGAACAGAACCGCCCGGACCTTTACGAGCACATCGAGGAGACGGTGTTCCGCACCGCCTACCGCTTCTGCCACGGCAACCAGTTGCAGACCGGGCGCCTGTTGGGCATCAGCCGCAATATCGTGCGGGCGCGGCTGGAGAAGATCGGCGAGCTGGAGGTGAGCCCGAGGAGTGCGCGTATCGCCTGAGTGGCGGCAGGAATTCCCGGGCTGAAGCCCGGGCTACGGACGGATGGACGAGAAAGGGGCGCAACGAAGGTTGTGCCCCTTTTTTATGGCGGTGTGGGTAGCGCGCAGCGAAACCCATGCGGAGATCCAGTGCGGTTTAGTGGTGGTGCTTGAAATATCGAACAGTCGGTGCGTATTTTGTGCACGCCGCCATTTCGGCGTGACCGCAGTACCCACAAGGATAATAAGCATGACTACCGACGTCCCAGGTTCCCTCGCAGAACGACTGGCAGGCATCGACGAGATCGAGTGCGTCACCCCCGACCTGAACGGGGTGATGCGGGGCAAGGTGATGACCGGCGAGGGCTTCCTTTCCGGCCGCCGCTTGCAGCTGGCGCGTGGCGTGCTGCTGCAATGCATCATGGGTGGCTACCCGGCGGCGAAGTATTACGGCAGCGATGACGGCGACCTGGCCCTGGTGGCCGAGCCGAGCCAGGTGCACCGCCTGCCCTGGAGCTCCAACCCCCGTGCCCTGGCCATCTGCGATGCCCAGGAGCTGGATGGCCGCCCCTCCGGCCTGTCGACCCGCGGCCTGCTGCGCCGCGTGCTGGAACGCTACGCCGCCCATGGCTGGGCGCCGGTGGTGGCGACCGAGCTGGAGTTCTTCGTCTTCGCGCCCAACCCCGATCCGCACCAGCCGTTCCTGCCGCCGCTGGGCCTGGACGGGCGCCGCGAGGACGGTTGCTCGGCCTTCAGCGTGACCTCCAACAATGGCCTGCGGCCGTTCTTCGAGGAGGTGTATGCCTGCATGGAGCTGTTGGGCATGCCCCGCGATACCTTCATGCACGAGATGGGCGTGAGCCAGTTCGAGATCAACCTGCTGCACGGCGATGCGCTGCTGCTGGCGGACCAGACCTTCCTGTTCAAGCACATGCTCAAGGAGGTGGCGCTCAAGCACGGGGTGACGGTGGTGTGCATGGCCAAGCCGCTGGCGCATACGCCGGGCAGCTCGATGCACATCCACCAGAGCGTGGTGGAGATCGACGGCGGGCGGAATATTTTCAGCGATGGGGCGGGCGAGGCGACCGATGCCTTCTACCATTTCATTGGCGGACAGCAGGCGGCGATGGCGGATTTCACCGGGCTGTTCGCGCCGAACGTGAACTCCTACCAGCGTCTCTGTCATCCTTACGCGTCGCCGAACAATGCCTGCTGGTCCCACGACAACCGTGCGGCGGGGTTGCGCATTCCGGCCAGCGCACCGGTGGCACGGCGGGTGGAGAACCGCCTGCCCGGCGCCGACGCCAACCCGTACCTGGCCATTGCGGCCAGCCTGGCGGCGGGACTGCATGGCCTGGAGCAGCGGATTGCGCCGAGCGCGCCGATGCAGGGCGAGTTCGATATTCCCGACTCCCTGGTCCTGCCCTGTACCCTGCACGCGGCGTTGGAGCGTCTGAAACGCAGTGATCTGGCCCGGGAACTGTTCGGGGAGGAGTTCATCGAAGGCTACATCGCCACCAAGACGATGGAGCTGACCAGCTTCTTCGATCAGATCACCCCCTGGGAGCGGCGCGTATTGGCCTCCCAGGCGTAGCACCCCCTTGCGGGCCGCGCGTTGCGGCCCGCCCTGTTCTAGGAGCGCATGGAAAGCAATGGGTCGTGTCTTGAAGTCGTTTCGTGCCCTTTACTTCGCCACGCTGTTGATGCTGATCGGCTCCGGCCTGCTGAGTACCTACCTGGGCCTGCGCCTGGCCGCCGACAAGGTGGACGGGCTCTGGGTCGGTGCGCTGATGGCGGCGAACTACCTGGGCCTGATCCTCGGCGGCAAGCTGGGGCATCGGCTGATCGCGCGGGTGGGGCACATCCGTGCCTATGTCACCTGCGCCGGGCTGGTGACGGCGGCGGTGCTGGGACACGGCCTGGTGGATTGGCTGCCGGCCTGGCTGTTCATGCGCATGCTGGTGGGCCTGGGGATGATGTGCCAGTACATGGTCATCGAGAGCTGGCTGACCGAGCAGGCGGAGGCCGGCCAGCGTGGCCAGGTGTTCGCCGGCTATATGGTGGCGTCCTACCTCGGCCTGGTGCTGGGCCAACTGGTGCTGGTGCTGCACCCGGGGCTGGGCCCGGAGCTGCTGATGCTGGTGGCGATGTGCTTCGCGCTGTGCCTGGTGCCGGTGGCGGTGACCCGCAAGATCCACCCGGCGCCCTTGCACCCGGCGCCCCTGGAGCCGCGCTTCTTCATCAAGCGGGTGCCGCAGTCGATGACCACGGTGCTGATCTCCGGCCTGATGCTGGGCTCCTTCTATGGCCTGGCACCGCTCTATGCCACGCGCCAGGGGCTGAGCACCGAGCAGATCGGCCTGTTCATGGGCTTCTGCATCCTCGCCGGGCTGCTGGTGCAATGGCCGCTGGGCTGGCTGTCGGACCGCCATGACCGCGCCATGTTGATCCGCACCATCGCCGCGCTGCTGGTGCTGGCGGCGCTGCCCCTGGCGCTGATGCCGCAGGTGCCGATGGAGATGCTGTTCCCCATGGGCTTCCTAGTGTGCATGCTGCAGTTCACCCTCTACCCGCTGGCGGTGGCCTTCTCCAACGACCATATCGAGGCGGAGCGGCGGGTCTCGCTGACCGCCATGCTGCTGATCACCTTCGGCGTGGGCGCGAGCATCGGCCCGCTGGTGACCGGCGCGCTGATGAAGCAGGTGGGGCCGAACATGTTTTATGCCTTCGCCAGCGTCTGCGCCCTGGTACTGGTGCTGCGGGTGCGGCCCGACAAGGTCACCGGCCTGCACCGCGTCGACGAGGCGCCGTTGCACCACGTGGCGACCCCGGAAGTCAGTTCGCCCCTGGTGGCCGCCCTCGATCCACGCGTGGACGAGCAGGTGGTGCACGACCAGATGGGTGGCGACAGCTTCACCCCGCCACCTCCCGCACCCGAGGAGCCCCGTCCCAGCTGAGGGTGACGGGGACCCCTGCGGCCCCGTTCGTACCTTGGGGCCGCCATTCGAATCGTTACAGGCAGACGCCATGATCCACGGGCAGATCCCGGGGGCGTGGTTGCCTGCGCCTCATGACAACGGTTGCCAGTGTTGGGACGCTGGGTCGGCTGGAGGCTTGCAGGGGTGTGTGGAGAGGGGGGGCGCCGGTCGCGGAGGCGAGCGGCGCGGGGGGGCTAGAACAGGTCGTCCTTGTCGAAGCGGCGGGCTTCGCGCTGCAGCTGGTAGACGAAGCGTTCGATCAGGCGTTGCTCCTGGCCGCTGGAGCGGTAGAAGCGCATGCCGACGAAGGTCATGTCGAGCTTCTCGTCATAGCTGGCGTGGCGCAGTTCGACGGCGGCGAGCAGGGTGCCCACCGGCAGCTGGGCGCTGAAGCGTTCGTAGACCTGGCCGGGTTGCAGGCGGCTGGAGAGGTCACCGGAGAAGCGCAGTTTGCAGCCGGTGGCGGAGATATCCAGCATGTGCCCGGGCAGGCCCTTGGGCAGCTTGTCGCCAGCCAGTTCGATGACCACCAGCTGGCTGAGCATCAGCGGTGCGCGGAAGGCGTTGCGGCGCTGGTGGTAGATCACCTCTTCGGGCAGCGGGCACCAGTAGCAGGCGTCGCCTTCGAACTCACCGACACGGACCGGCTGCGGGCATTCCCAGGCGATACGCACGCCGTCGCGGAAGCCTTCCAGGCGGAAGCTTTCGCCGTTGCGCAGGAAACGCTCGCCATCGTTGGGGATCATTTCGTCGAGGGCCAGCAGCTTCTTGTCCTTGTCGATTTCGACGAGGTAGGTCTGGAAGCGCTGGCTGCGCTCGTGAAAGGTGATGATCAGCGGGTCGTGGTTTTGCTGCAGCAGACGAAGATTGGCCTGAATCTCCACCGGTGCCTTCAGCACCTTGGGCGGTTGCGGCCCATCTTCTTCGATAAACGCATTGGACACGGTCCAGGACTCTCCAAGCACGAAAGACTTCCGGCACTAGCATACTGGCAATATGCCGGTAATGTCGTCGTGCCGTTGTTGTTATCAGGCCTGGCTGAGCGGGCGCTGTCGCTGGATTTTAGCGGCACCGCCACGGCTGTCATAGAGGCTGGGCGCATCCTGACCGCGGAGAATCGCCAAGGTGCTGCCAACCGAGGCCTGGTTCGCACGAATCAGCCGGCCATTGCGCTGGTTGGCGTTCTGGCACTGCTCGAGCACGGCGCTCAGTTCTTCGCTGCGGGCGATGAGATCGGCCCCCAGTGGCGAGGTTTCGGCGAGGGTGTGCAGGCCGGTGCGGTCGGCGCTGAGGCCAAGGGCCACGAGTGCTTCGGTGCGCTGCTTGCCATGGGCATCGAGCAGGGCGAGCAGGGGCTGCTTGTCGGCGAGGATTTTTTCGAGGTGGCCCAGGTCACGCTCGGTGAGGGCCTTGAATTCGGTATCGATCAGCTCAAGCAACTGCTGGGCGTGGCCGATATCGTGGGTGAACAGGTCGAGCAGGATAGTGTCTTGCATCGCGGGCTCTGGGGATTGGGCGTCCAATATCCCCAGCGCTGCCCTGAGACTAGCGCTGGGATTCGAAGTCGAGCAATTTGCTGGCCACGCGCTGACTGTCTACCTGATAGGAGCCGTCGGCAATGGCCTGTTTCAGTTTTTCGACGCGTTCCTTGTCCACGGTGGGCAGGTCACGCAGCTTGTCGGTGACTTTCTGCAGGTTCTGCGCATCGCTGCTCAGCTGCACGTTTTCACCGGTCTTGGCGGTCTTGGCCGCATCGACGCTGGCCGCCTGCGACGGAGTCGTGGTCGAGCTTGCGACGGCTTCGTTCTTGCCGCCGGACTGGGCATTGCTCGTACGGCCCGTACCGGGCGGCGTAGCGGCGTTATTCAGCCGGTTGAAGTCGATGACCATGATGCAAAACCTCTGGGTGTTTGGACGCTTACCGACGCTATCGGCCATACGGAAATAAACTTTAGGGCAGATTTCCGATTTTTTTCCGGCCCCCGGAAGCGACGTTGGAACGGCACTCTACACGAGATGGCGTATTTGCATACAAGACTCGTGCCTATATACAGCTACATGGCCACTTCGACCTGGCCCGGGCCGGTGACCCGCGCCTTGACCACCCGTTTGGACTGCAGGTTGCGCACCCTGATCTGCTGCCCGGGGGAGCCGTCGGAGAGCGCTTCGCCGGGCATGCGCACGCTGATGCTGGAGCTCTTGGCGATGATCACCACCTGGTCGCCCTTGCGGATCACCTCGGCCATTTCCAGGTGCACCGGTGCCAGCACCTGGTCGGCGACCACGGCGCGGGTGAGCTTGTAGCCTTCGGCCTGCGCCGGGTCGGTGAGGTAGCCCTGGTTTAGCAGGCCGACCTCGCGTTCCACCAGGTTGTAGTCATCCGCACTGACGACTGCCCCACGCCGCAGCGGACGGGCTACTACTATTACTTCGCGGAACAGCCGGACCTGCGCGGGGACGTAGACGCTCCATGGCGTGCTGCCTTCACAGCGCACGCCGACGGTGACCCGACCGATGGGTTGTGCCGGGCTTTCGAGTGTGACCGTCAATTCCCTGTCGCAAGCCGCCAGGCGCAACCTCGGGTCGAGCCGGTTGATCTGAATGTCGTAACGACCGGGGATATTGTTGGTCTGCAGATAATCCTCCACCGTGAACTCAAGAAAGCCTTGGGTGGAGCCGATAAGGACTTCGGGCGATGTGAGTTCCTCCGCCGAGGCGCCGTTGTGGCCGAGGCAGAACAAAATAGGTAAAACGGCCTTAAAAAGATGGCGGCGTTGTGCCATCGTGTGTCGGAAAATCGTCGTCATAGCGTTCATATCAAGATCAAAAGCAAGGCCCGTGCCGCCTGCTACTCTAAGGCGAAGCGTGCTGAAGCTAATAACGGGAGAGTCCTGGCATGGCCGGTGTATTGGATTCGGTTAACCAGCGTACGCAACTGGTCGGTCAGAACCGATTGGAGTTGCTGCTGTTCCGGCTGGATGGGACCCAGCTATACGGGATCAACGTGTTCAAGGTGAAGGAGGTGCTGCAGTGCCCCAAGCTCACCATCATGCCCAAGTCGAGCCCTGTGGTTCGCGGCGTGGCCAATATCCGCGGGGGCACCATCCCGATTCTCGACCTGGCCATGGCCACCGGTCGACGCGGCCTCGATGACCTGAAGAACAGCTTCGTCATCATTACGGAATACAACACCAAGGTGCAGGGCTTCCTGGTGCGCTCGGTGGAGCGCATCGTCAACATGAACTGGGAGGAGATCCATCCGCCACCCAAGGGCACCGGCCGTGAGCATTACCTGACCGCAGTTACCCGGGTCGACAAGAACCTGGTGGAGATCATCGACGTGGAGAAGATCCTCGCCGAGGTCGCACCGACTTCCGAAGTGATTTCCGAGGGCGTGATCGACCAGAACACGCAAGCCAGTGCCGTGACCAAGCGGGTGCTGATCGTCGACGACTCGTCGGTGGCCCGCAAGCAACTGATCCGTTGTCTGGAGACCGTCGGCGTCGAGGTCACCGCGCTCAACGATGGCCGGCAGGCGTACAACTACCTGCATGACCTGGTGGAGCAGGGCAAGGCACCTGAGAAGGAGCTGCTGATGCTCATTTCCGACATCGAAATGCCGGAAATGGACGGGTATACGCTGACGGCGGAGATCCGAGGCGATGCGAGAATGCAGAAACTGCACATCCTCCTGCATACTTCGCTCTCCGGCGTGTTCAACCAGGCGATGGTGAAGAAGGTCGGCGCGGATGATTTTCTCGCCAAGTTCCGACCCGACGACCTGGCTGCACGTGTGATCGAGCGGATCAGAATCGCGGATGGCGGCTGAGGGATGATTCCCCCAGGAAACAGATATGAATGAGGCGGGCCTAGTGTCTTCAGGTAACTTGGATTTCGAGCAGTTCCGGATCTTCCTGGAAAAAACCTGCGGCATCCTGCTGGGAAGCAACAAGCAGTACCTGGTATCCAGCCGCCTTAACAAGCTGATGGAACAGAACGGCATCAAGTCGCTGGGTGAGCTGATACAGAAGATCCAGGGTTCCCCGCGTGGCGGCCTGCGCGAGCAGGTCGTCGATGCCATGACCACCAACGAGACCTTGTGGTTTCGCGACACCTATCCCTTCGAGGTGCTGAAGAGCCGGGTGTTGCCGGAAATGATCAAGGCCTCGCCGAACCAGCCGCTGCGCATCTGGTCGGCCGCCAGTTCTTCCGGGCAGGAGCCGTTTTCCCTGTCCATGGCGATCGACGAGTTCGAGAAGGTCAACCTCGGCCAGCTCAAGGCCGGGGTGCGCATCGTCGCCACCGACCTGTCCAGCTCGATGCTTGCCGCCTGCAAGGCCGGTGAGTACGACAGCCTGGCGATGGGGCGCGGACTTTCCCAGGACCGCCTGACCCGCTACTTCGACCCCAAGGGGCCGGGGCGCTGGGTGGTCAAGCCGGCGATCCGCAACCGTGTCGAGTTCCGCGCGCTGAACCTGCTGGACAGCTACGCGGCGCTGGGCAAGTTCGACATCGTGTTCTGCCGCAACGTGCTGATCTACTTCTCCGCCGAGGTGAAGAAGGACATCCTCACGCGCATCCACGCCACGCTGAAACCTGGCGGCTATCTGTTCCTCGGTGCTTCCGAGGCGCTCAATGGCCTGCCGGAGCTGTACCAGATGGTGCAGTGCAGCCCGGGGATCATCTACAAGGTCAAATGACCGGGTAGCGCGACACGAGAAAGGGAGGCGAAAGCCTCCCTTTTTATTGGCCTGCTTTATTTGCCTGCGGGCGGGCTCAAACCAGCGTGCGGGTGACCTTGATGTTGCCCTGAGTGGCGTTGGAATAGGGGCAGACCACGTGGGCCTTGTCGACCAGGTCCTGGGCCACGGCCTTGTCGATGCCGGGCAGGGAGATGCGCAGCTCCACTTCGATGCCGAAGCCGGTGGGCAGGGTGCCGATGCCGACTATGCCTTCGATGGAGGCATCGTCCGGCAGGCTGACCTTCTGCTTGCCGGCGACGAACTTGATGGCGCCGAGGAAGCACGCCGAGTAGCCGGCGGCGAACAGCTGCTCCGGGTTGGTCCCTTCGCCGCCTGCGCCACCCAGCTCCTTGGGCGTGGTGAGTTTCACATCCAATACCCCGTCGGACGATACGGCGCGGCCTTCACGGCCGCCGTAGGCTTCGGCGTAGGCGCGATACAGGGCTTTTTCGATGGGCATTTCGATCTCCTCGGGTTCGTCGATTCAAGGGGTGATGGCGGCGTTGCGCAGCGGCTGCCGCCAAACGGAAACCAAAGCCTAGACCACACAGATGAAGGAGAGGGCAGGGCGGCAATCACCGCTGCCGGCCATTGCCGCTCAGCGGCAACACCGCTCGTCCGCGTTGCCGCCGGCACCGGCAAAAGCGGTAACGCCTTGCCGTTGCCGCCTCGGTTGCGCTGCGGATTTATCGCAAGCTATTGAAAATAAAGGGATTTAAAAGTTGGCACAGCCTTTGCTGAATATCATGCAGGTAAACCGACATTGCCAGCCGGCAAAGGTTAGAGACATGAGCATCAGCTTCGAAAGCGCCCTCGGCATCCATGAAAAGGCCCTCAGCTTCCGCACCCAGCGTGCCGAAGTGCTGGCCAACAACATCGCCAACGCCGACACGCCCAACTACAAGGCGCGTGACCTGGACTTCAAGGCTGTGCTCCAGCAGCAGGTGGAGAACAGCAAGGGCACCTTCCATGCCAACCTGACCAACCAGCGTCACATCGCTGCCGAAGGCGCCAGCCTGTTCGACGAAAGCCTGAAGTACCGGATTCCGTTCCAGCCCTCGATCGACCAGAACACCGTCGACCTGCAGCAGGAGCAATCGACCTACACCGAGAACTCCATGCAGTTCCAGGCCAGCTTCACCATGCTCAATAGCAAATTCAAAGGGCTGGTCGCTGCCCTGCGCGGCGAATAAGGGAGAACACCACCATGTCACTGTCCAGCGTCTTCAACATTGCCGGCACCGGGATGAGCGCCCAGAGCACTCGCCTGAACACCATCTCCAGCAACATCGCCAACGCCGAGACGGTGTCCTCCAGCCTCAATCAGACCTACCGTGCCCGCCACCCGGTGTTCGCCACCATGTTCCAGAGCCAGCTCAACAGCGAGAGCGGCAGTGGCAGCAGCTCGCTGTTCGCCGGCGAGGACGAATCCGGCCGTGGCGTGCAGGTGCTGGGCGTGATCGAAGACCAGAGCGCGCTCACCCCGCGCTACGAGCCGAACCACCCGGCTGCCAACGCCGACGGCTACGTGTACTACCCCAACGTCAACGTGGTGGAGGAGATGGCCGACATGATTTCTGCCAGCCGTGCCTTCCAGACCAACGTCGAAATGATGAACACCGCCAAACAGATGATGCAGCGCGTGCTGACCCTGGGTCAGTGAGTGCGTGAGGGAGCGACCAGATGAGCGTTGACGTAGGCGCCACTACCAGTACCTCGGTACTGGACCAGTACAAACTCAAGGACACCGCCAAGTCCAAGGAGCTGGGCAAGGACCAGTTCCTTCAATTGCTGGTGGCACAGATGAATAACCAGAACCCGCTGGACCCGCAGACCAACAGCGAATTCGTGGCGCAGCTCGCCCAGTTCAGTACGGTCGAGGGGTTGGACAACTTGAACAAGAGTGTGAACACCATTCTTTCCAGCACCCAATCTTCCCAGGCGCTGCAGGCTTCGTCCCTGGTCGGTCGCAAGGTCATCGTCACCACCAACAAGGCGGTGGTGGACACCAGCGAGACCATGAAGGGCAGCGTCAACCTCACCGGCGCCAGCACCAACGTCTACGTCAACGTGCTGGACAGCAAGGGCAACGCCGTCAACCGCATCAACCTGGGCGCCCAGAGCGCCGGCCAGGTCAGCTTCATGTGGGACGGCAAGGATTCGAGCGGCAAGGTCGCGCCCAATGGCACCTACACCTTCCAGGCCGAAGCGGCCATCGACGGCAAGACGGTGGCGATGTCCACCAACCTGCCGGCGAACGTGGACAGCGTCACCCTCGGCCTGAACGGCGGCGAGATGACGCTCAACCTCGCCGGGCTGGGCAGCGTCGCACTCTCCAAGGTCAAGGTCATCGGTCAATAATCGTCGGCGGCGCCGGCGTTACAGGAGCATCCCATGTCTTTCAATATCGGACTCAGCGGCATCCGCGCCGCCTCCAGTGACCTCAATATCACTGGCAACAACATCGCCAACGCCGGCACCGTGGGCTTCAAGCAGTCCCGTGGCGAGTTCCAGGACCTGTACTCGGCGTCCGTGCTCGGCTCCGGCAGCAAGACCATCGGCAGCGGCGTGCTGCTGGGCAACGTCGCCCAGCTCTACAACCAGGGCACCATCGACTACACCGAGAACGCCCTGGACCTGGCGGTGAACGGCAACGGCTTCTTCATCACCAGCAACAACGGCGCCATCAGCTACACCCGTGCCGGCTACTTCGGCACCGACAAGAACGGCAATATCGTCGACAACAACGGCTATCGCCTGCAGGGCTACTCGGTGGATGCCAACGGTGCGCTGCAAAGCGGCGTGGTGGGCGATCTGGTGATCCAGACCAACAACCAGCAGCCCAAGGCCACCACCACCATCACCCAGCCGTTCAACCTGAACTCCACCAACACGGTGCCCACCAAGACGCCGTTCGACCCGGCCGACCCGACCACCTACAACTCGTCGACCTCGGTGAACATCTATGACGCCCAGGGCAACGCCCACGTCATGACCCAGTACTTCGTCAAGTCGGCCACCCCGGCCAACACCTGGACCATGAACGTGCTGATCGATGGCCGCAGCCCGACCAACCCGGCCAGCGCCGCGCCGATGAGCACCACCGTGGGCTTCACCAGCTCCGGCCAGCTCGACACCAGCACCTTCACCGGTACTGGCGGCTTCACCGTCAACACCGACGGCACCCTGGGCATCACCGGCTGGGTGCCGGCGCAGTCCAACGGCGCCACCCCGCCGGTATGGAGCGCCAACGGTGCCGCCGCCGCGCCGACCATCAGCTTCGATATCCGCGGCTCGACCCAGTTTTCCAGCGCCTTCGCGGTGACCAAGGTCGCCCAGGACGGCTACACCACCGGCCAGCTGTCGGGCCTGGAGATCGACGACGAGGGCAACATCTTCGCCCGCTACACCAACGGCCAGTCGAAGATCCAGGGCCAGGTGGTGCTGGCCAACTTCGCCAACGTCCAGGGCCTCACCCCGGTGGGCAAGACGTCCTGGGTGCAGTCGTCGGAATCCGGCGAGCCGGTGATCGGCACCCCGCGTTCCGGCACCCTGGGCGCGCTGCAGTCCGGCGCCCTGGAGGCGTCCAACGTGGACATCTCCACCGAGCTGGTCGACCTGATCGTGGCGCAGCGCAACTACCAGGCCAACGCCAAGACCATCGAGACCGAGAACGCGGTCACCCAGACCATCATCAACCTGCGTTGAGTGGTGTTTGCCGCCCGGCTCATCGGGCGGCAAAGACCTTGCCGCTGGCGGCAGCCCCTCGCCGCCGCGGCATTCGAAGGCCCTTTGCTCGGGCCTTTTTCTTTTCTGTTTTTCCTTTGTAATCAGTGTCTTGTGGTTGTTTTTCGGGTTCTGGCACAGCAATTGCTGAATAGCCTGCAAAGAGTCAGCGGGCGTCAAAAGCCCACTCGGAGAACCCCATGGACAAGATGCTGTACGTCTCCATGACAGGCGCCAGCCAGAACACCCTGGCCCAGCGTGCCCACGCCAACAACCTGGCGAACATTTCCACCACCGGCTTTCGTCGCGACTACGAACAGGCGCGCTCGATGCCCGTGTTCGGCGAAACCTTCCCGGCGCGGGTCTACGCCATGAGCGAGCGCCCCGGCACCGACTTCACCCCCGGCCCCATGCAGGAGACCGGTCGTGACATGGACATCGCCATCGGCGGCCAGGGCTGGATCGCCGTGCAGTCCGCCAATGGCAGCGAAGCCTATGTGCGCACCGCCAGCCTGCAGGTGGATGCCCTCGGCCAGCTGCGCACCGGCAACGGCTTGCCGGTGATCGGCAATGCCGGCCCCATCGCTATTCCCCCGGAGCAGAAGGTGGAGATCGGCGCCGACGGCACCATCAGCATCCGCGCCCTGGGCGAGGCCCCCAATGTGATGGCCGAGGTCGACCGCATCAAGCTGGTCAACCCCGATCCCAAGCAGCTGGAGAAAGGCACCGACGGCCTGATCCGCCTGAAGAGCGGCCAGCCGGCCGGCGTGGACGGCACCGTCCAGGTCACCTCCGGCTTCCTCGAAGGCAGCAACGTCAATGCCGTGGAAGAGATGACCGCGATCCTCTCGCTGTCCCGCCAGTTCGAACTGCACGTGAAGATGATGCGCACCGCCGAAGATGATGCTTCGGCGATGGCACGGGTCATGCAACTCAGCTAATTACCAGTACGCGGCGCCATGAAACCGGCGCCCGAGGAGAACGAAGATGCTTCCGGCACTCTGGGTCAGCAAGACGGGCCTCGCGGCTCAGGACATGAACCTGACCACCATTTCCAACAACCTGGCGAACGTGTCGACCACCGGCTTCAAGCGTGATCGCGCCGAGTTCGAGGACCTGCTGTACCAGATCCGCCGTCAACCCGGCGCCCAGAGCAGCCAGGACAGCGAACTGCCCACCGGCCTGCAACTGGGTACCGGTGTGCGCATCGCCGGCACCCAGAAGATCTTCACCCAGGGCAGCCTGCAGACCACCGAGCAGCCCCTGGACCTGGCGGTGAACGGCCGCGGCTTCTTCCAGATCCTGATGCCGGACGGCACCGTCGCCTATACCCGTGACGGCAGCTTCCACCTGAACTCCGACGGCCAGGTCGTCACCTCCCAGGGCTATGCCCTGGAGCCAGCCATCGTGCTCCCGGCGGAGGTGCAGACCTTCACCGTGGGCGAGGACGGCACTGCGTCGGTCACCACCTTCGGCAACCCCACGCCCCAGGTGATCGGCAACATCCAGACCGCCGACTTCGTCAACTACGGCGGCCTGCAGGCCATCGGCAACAACCTGTTCCTGGAGACCGCCTCCAGCGGCGCTCCGCAAGTCGGTACCCCGGGCCTGACCGGCCTGGGCAACGTGCTCCAGAACACCCTGGAAAACTCCAACGTCAGCGTGGTCGAGGAGCTGGTGAATATGATCACCACCCAGCGCGCCTACGAGATGAACTCCAAGGTCATCTCCACGGCCGATTCCATGCTTGGTTTCCTCTCGCAGAACCTGTAATACCCCCGAGGTAAGTTGTCATGAACCGGCTGATCCTTCCTGTCTCGCTGCTCGCCGCCCACCTGCTCACCGGGTGCGTCGCGCCGGCCGCCAAACCGAACGATCCCTACTACGCCCCTGTCCTGCCGCGCACGCCCATGCCCGCCGCGCAGAACAACGGCTCCATTTATCAGGCCGGCTTCGAAACCAACCTCTACGACGACCGCAAGGCGTATCGTGTGGGTGACATCATCACCATCACCCTCAACGAGCGCACCCAGGCCAGCAAGAACGCCACCTCGCAGATCCAGAAGGACAGCACCGCCAACCTCGGGCTGACCTCGCTGTTCGGCGGCGGCGTGCGGGTCGACAACCCCAGCACCGGCCTCAATCCGCTCAAGGCGGAGAACCTGTCCATGGACGTCGGCTACAGCGGCAGCCGCGACACCAGCGGCAACTCCCAGGCGGGGCAGAGCAACAGCCTCAGCGGCTCGATCACCGTCACCGTCTCCGAAGTGCTGCCCAACGGCATCCTCGCCGTGCGTGGCGAGAAGTGGATGACCCTCAATACCGGCGACGAGCTGGTGCGCATCGCCGGCCTGGTCCGCGCCGATGACATCGGCACCGACAACAGCGTCTCCTCCAACCGCATCGCCGATGCGCGCATCACCTATTCCGGCACCGGCGCCTTCGCCGATGCCAGCCAGCCAGGATGGTTCGACCGCTTCTTCATGAGCCCCCTGTGGCCGTTCTGAGCAGGTAATTGCGAAGATGAAACGACTGACCGCTGCCCTTTGCCTGTTGCTCGCCGCCACGGCCGTTCATGCCGAACGCCTGAAGGATCTGGCGAGCATTCAGGGCGTGCGTAACAACCAGTTGATCGGCTACGGCCTGGTGGTGGGCCTCAACGGCACCGGCGACCAGACCACCCAGACGCCCTTCACCCTGCAGACTTTCAACAACATGCTGGCGCAGTTCGGCATCAAGGTGCCGGCCGGCTCCGGCAACGTGCAGCTGAAGAACGTCGCGGCGGTGTCCATCCACGCCGACCTGCCGCCCTTCGCCAAGCCGGGCCAGGCCATCGACGTGACCATCTCCTCCATCGGCAACGCCAAGAGCCTGCGCGGCGGCAGCCTGCTGATGGCGCCGATGAAAGGCATCGACGGCAACGTCTACGCCATCGCCCAGGGCAACCTGGTGGTGGGCGGCTTCGACGCCGAGGGCAGCGACGGCTCGAAGATCACCGTCAACGTTCCGTCGTCCGGCCGCATTCCCGCCGGCGCCACGGTCGAGCGCCCGGTACCCAGCGGCTTCGACCAGGGCAACTACCTGACCCTGAACCTCAATCGCCCGGACTTCACCACCGCCAAGAACATCGTCGACAAGCTCAACGAACTGCTCGGCCCGGGCGTCGCCCAGGCCCTGGATGGCGGTTCGGTGCGCGTCACCGCGCCCATGGACCCGAGCCAGCGCGTCGACTACATGGCGGTGCTGGAGAACCTCGAGGTGGAAGCCGGCCAGGCGGTGGCCAAGGTCATCATCAACTCGCGTACCGGCACCATCGTCATCGGCCAGAACGTCAAGGTGCAGCCGGCCGCCGTCACCCACGGCAGCCTGACTGTGACCATCACCGAAGACCCGATCGTCAGCCAGCCCGGCGCCCTGTCCGGCGGGCAGACCGCCGTGGTGCCGCGTTCCAAGGTCAATGCCGACCAGGAGGCCAAGCCGATGTTCAAGTTCGGCCCCGGCACCACGCTGGACGAGATCGTCCGCGCGGTGAACCAGGTGGGCGCGGCCCCGTCCGACCTCATGGCCATCCTCGAGGCGCTGAAGCAAGCCGGCGCTCTCCAGGCCGACCTGATCGTGATCTGAGGAGGCGACCATGGACTCCAAGTTTTCTGCCGGCCTCGGGGGCTCCAGCCCCGTCGACTCGGGCGCGTACACCGACCTCAACCGCATGGCCCAATTCAAGGTGGGCAAGGGCCGGGACAGCGACGAGAACATCAAGAAGGTCGCCCAGGAGTTCGAGTCGCTGTTCCTCAACGAAATGATGAAGGCCATGCGCTCGGCCAACGAGGTGTTCGCCGAAGGCAACTTCCTCAACAGCAACGAGAGCAAGACCTACCAGGACATGTACGACCAGCAGCTGGCCGTGACCATTTCCAAGGGACAGGGCATCGGCCTGTCCGACGTGCTCACCCGCCAGTTGTCGAAGAACAAGGGCGCATCCAAGGCCACCGGGCCCAACCCTTTCGCCCAGGTGGCCGAGACCAACGGCATCAGCTGGCCGCAGAAAGGCAGCAAGCTCGAAGCACCGGCCGACGGTCGCGACGACTCCAAGCTGCTGGCCATGCGCCGCATCAGCCTGCCGGGCAAGCTCACCGACCGGCTGCTGGCCGGCATCGTGCCGTCCGCCAGCGCCGGAGAGGGCGCGGCGGCCCAGGCGGCCGTCGCGCAGAACCAGGCCCTGGCGGGTGCCGACTGGGTGCCGGCCAAATCCTATGGTGCGCCGGAGAGCGGTGCCACGCGGGTGGACGGCAATGACGCGGTGATCGGCCGGCGCATCGCCCAGCCGCCGCTGGCGCCGGGCAAGTCGGCCTTCCGTTCGCCCCAGGAATTCATCGACACCATGCTGCCCATGGCCCAGGAAGCGGCGAAGAGCATCGGCGTCGACCCGCGCTACCTGGTGGCCCAGGCCGCCCTGGAGACCGGCTGGGGCAAGTCGATCATCCGCCAGCAGGACGGCAGCAGCAGCCACAACCTGTTCGGCATCAAGTCCCACGGTTGGGACGGCCAGTCGGCCCGCGCCCTGACCACCGAATTCAAGGACGGCCAAGCCGTCAAGGAAGCGGCATCGTTCCGCGCATACGACTCCTATCAGCAGAGCTTCCACGATTATGTGAACTTTCTGCAGGGGAACGATCGATATCAAGAGGCACTGGAAGTAACCGACAAGCCTGAGCGATTCGTCCGCGAACTGCAGCAGGCCGGCTACGCGACCGACCCGCAGTACGCGCGCAAGGTCGCCCAGATCGCCCGGCAGATGCAGACCTATCAGGCTGTAGCGGCGGGCGATGCGGTGGTGCCGCGTTCATGAGGATGAGACATGGCTGACCTGTTATCCATCGGACTGTCGGGCCTGCGTACGTCGCAGACCGCCCTGACGGTGACCGGACACAACATCAGCAACGTGAACACCCCCGGCTACTCGCGGCAGCAGGCGGTGCAGCAGACCAACGTCCCGCAGTTCACCGGTGGCGGCTACATCGGCTCCGGCAGTCAGGTGGTCGACGTGCGCCGGCTGGCCAGTGAATTCCTTACCTCGCAGTTGCGAACCGCCACCAGCCAGAACAGCGAGCTGCAGACCTTCAAGAGCCAGATCGAACAGCTCGACGGGCTGCTGTCCAACACCACCACCGGCATCAGCCCGGCGTTGAAGAGCTTCTTCACCTCGCTGCAGACCGCCTCCCAGGACCCGTCCTCGGTGGCCGCACGCGAGGCGGTGCTGTCCCAGGCCAAGGGCCTGGAAGACGCTTTCAACACGCTCTATGACCAACTGGACAAGCAGAACAGCCAGATCAACGACCAGCTCGGCGCGTTGACCACCCAGGTCAATTCCCTGGCGGCCAACGTCGCCAACTACAACGATGCCATCGCCAAGGCGCGCGCCAGTGGCGCCGAGCCCAACGACCTGCTGGACGCCCGCGAAGAAACCATCCGCAAGATCTCCGAGATGATCGGCGTCAAGACCCTGGAGCAGAGCGACGGCAGCGTCAGCCTCTTCGTCGGCACCGGCCAGCCCCTGGTGGTGGGCAACACCGCCTCCACGCTGCGCGCCAAGCCCGGCGTCGACGACCCGTCGCGCTACCAGATCGACCTGGTCACCGGCGGTGTGTCGCAAACCATCACCACGCAGATCTCCGGCGGCGAGATGGGCGGCCTGCTGGCCTACCGCGATACCACGCTGGACCAGTCGTACAACAGCCTCGGCCAACTGGCGATCACCATCTCCGACACCATCAACAAGCAGCTGGGGCAGGGCCTGGACTCTGCCGGTCGCGCCGGCAGCCCGCTGTTCGGCAACATCAACGACCCCCAGGACGCCTCGCTGCGGGTGCTGCCGAACGTCAACAACACCGGCACCGCCAGCGCGGCGCTGAATATCACCGATACCAGCAAGCTGGGCACCAGCGACTACCGACTGGATTACGACGGCACCAACTTCACCGCCACGCGCCTGTCCGACAACGCGCCGATGACCGTCTCGGTGACCGGTACCGGGCCGTACACCCTGAGCTTCGCCGATGCGGCGGGTAACAGCCAGGGCTTCCAGGTGCAGATGAGCACCCTGCCGGCGGCCAACGATCGCTTCACCCTGCAACCCACCCGGCGCGGCGCCACGGATTTCGAGAGCACGCTGAAGGCCTCCGACCAGCTGGCCTTCTCCGGCTCCGCACGGGCCGAGGCCACCACCAATAACCGTGGCTCCGGCACCATCAGCCAGCCCAGCCTCACCAGCGGGCCGTCACCCATCAATATCACCGACCTGCAGGACCTGTTCGGTACCAACGGCATCGGGCTCACCTTCGATGCCACCACCAACACCCTCAACGGCACCCTGCCGGCCGGCGCGACCCTGAGCTACGTGTCGCCCTCGACCACGGCGCTGACGCCGGGGCAGACCAACACCCTGCGCCTGAACTACACCGATCCGTCGACCAACAACAGCTACACCTACGAATTCACCATGGGTGGCACGCCGCAGAGCGGTGACAGCTTCAGCCTGGCCTTCAACAACAAGGGCACCGGCGACAACCGCAACGCCCTGGCCCTGGTTGGCCTGCAGACCAAGCCGGTGGTCGGCAACGGCACCACCGGCGCCACCTACACCGACGCGTACAGCGGGCTGGTGGAGCGGGTCGGTTCGCTGACCGCCCAGGTGCGGGTCAATGCCGATGCCGGCGAGGCGGTGCTGAAGCAGGCGCAGGAAAACCGTGATTCGCTGTCGGGCGTGAACCTGGACGAAGAGGCGGCGAGCCTGATCCAGTTCCAGCAGTACTACAATGCCAACGCCCAGGTCATTCAAGTTGCGCGCGCGTTGTTCGATACATTGATCGGCGCCTTCAATTAAAGGCTGATGTGACATGAGAATCTCGACTATCCAGGCTTTCAACAACCAGGTCGCGGGCTTGCAGAAGAACTACGGGAACGTGACCCGGACCCAGGAACAGATCAGCACCGGCAAGCGCATCCTTACGCCTGCCGACGATCCGGTGGCCTCGGTGCGTCTGCTGCAATTGAGCCAGGAGGAATCCCTCAATGGGCAGTACAAGTCGAACATCACGGCGGCGAAGAACAGCCTGAACAGCGAGGAGAGCATCCTCAACTCCATCGGCACCGTGATGCAGCGCATCCGCGAAATCGCCGTGCAGGCAGGCGATGGTGCCCAGGACGCCACCGACAAGGCCTCCCTGGGCACCGAGCTGCAGCAGCGCGAAGACGAGCTGATGAGCCTGCTCAACAGCAAGGACGCTAGCGGCAAGTACCTCTTCTCCGGCGCCCAGGCCGACACCCAGCCCTTCGTGCGCAACGCCGACGGCACCTATAGCTATCAGGGCGACGAAGGTCGCCGCGAGGTCCAGGTGGCGAGCAGCACCTTCCTGGCCCTGGGCGACAACGGCAAGGACCTGTTCGAGAACGTGTTCAACGCCAACCGTGTGACCACCTCGAAGAGCGCGACCGGCACCGGCAGCACCGCGAGCATTTCCCAGGGCCTGGTGATCGACAAGACCGCCTACGACACCACGTTCCCCGCCAGCAATCCGCCGGCGGCGACCGATGCCATCGGCATCCACTTCCTCGATTCCCAGCGCTATGTGGTCTACGACCCGGCGACCCTGCCGGTGGGCTACGACTGGAACACCTACAACCCCGCCACGCCGCCCGCCGGGCAACTGGCCACCGGGGCCCTGGACACCAACTCGCAGACCTCCGACTTCATCACCTACGGCGGCGTCAAGGTGCAGATCGATGGCGCGCCCGCTGCGGGCGACGACTTCGCCGTCAACCGCAAGCCGGACACCGAGAAGCGCAGCCTGCTCAACGTGGTGTCCGACCTGCGCAAGGCGCTGCAGTCCTCCTCGGACACCCCCGAGGGCAACCGGCAGATCCGTGATGCCGTGGCGATTGCCACCTCCAACCTCGACGCGGTCAACACCAAGGTGCTGGGCGTGCAGGGTTCGGTGGGCGCGCGCCTCAACACCCTGGACACCACCGAGGGCTTCGTCGATGACGTGAGCCTGGTGAACAAGTCGGTGCAATCCTCCCTGGAAGACCTCGACTACGCCGAGGCTCTGTCGCGCCTGACCATGCAATCCACCATCCTCCAGGCGGCGCAGCAGAGCTACGTGAAGATCAGCGGCCTGAGCCTGTTCAACTTCCTCAACTGATCCCGCCACCGCGCGCCTGGCGCGTGGTGGCCCGCCGTCGCCTAGCCCCTTGCCGACCCGCCTTGCATTTCAACGGGTTGGCACCATGCTTGCTTTGGGTCTCGACATCAAAAGCGAGTGCCATAAAACTGTCGGCAATAAAGGCAGCGCGCTCATCCGGCGCAGGGCCGGCTGACATGGGCAGGGGAGAGCAGCATGTTCGATGGCAAGTCCGTTTTCGTTTCCGGGGGCACCGGCTCGTTCGGTCGCGCGTTCATTCGCACCCTGCTGGCGAACTACCAGCCCAAGCGGGTGGTGGTGTTCTCCCGCGATGAGCTCAAGCAGTACGAGATGCAGCAGGAGTTCAACGCCCCCTGCATGCGCTACTTCCTGGGGGACGTACGCGACGCCGAGCGCTTGCAGCAGGCCATGCGCGGCATCGACCTGGTGGTCCACGCCGCGGCCCTGAAGCAGGTGCCCGCCGCCGAATACAACCCCACCGAATGCATCCGCACCAACGTCAGCGGTGCCGAGAACATCATCAACGCCGCCCTGGCCAACGGCGTGCAGAAGGTGGTGGCGCTGTCCACCGACAAGGCCTCCAGCCCGGTCAACCTCTATGGCGCCACCAAGCTGCTGAGCGACAAGCTGTTCGTCGCCGCCAACAACATCACCGGTGACCACCAGACCCGATTCGCCGTGGTGCGCTACGGCAACGTGGTCGGCTCGCGTGGCTCGGTGCTGCCCTTCTTCCGCCGCCTGCTCGCCGATGGCGCCCGTGAGCTGCCGATCACCGACCCGCGCATGACCCGCTTCTGGATCACCCTCGACGAGGGCGTCGATTTCGTCCTGCGCAGCTTCGAGCGCATGCACGGTGGCGAGCTGTTCGTGCCGAAGATCCCCTCCGCGCGCATCACCGACATGGCCGAGGCCCTGGCGCCCGGCATGCCGCACAAGCTGGTGGGCATCCGTCCCGGCGAGAAGCTGCACGAGATGATGATCTCCCGCGATGACAGCACCCACACCTTCGAATTCGACCGGCACTTCGTCATCGCCCCGTCGATCACCTTCAATACCGAATACGACTACACCCGTGATGGCCTGGGTTGCCAGGGCGTGGCGGTGGAAGAGGGCTTCGAGTACGTCTCCGACAGCAACCCCCACTACCTGAGCGTGCCCGAGCTGCGCCAGTTGGCGGACACCTGGGCCTGACCATGATTCCTTATGGTCGGCAGAACATCTCCCAGGCGGACATCGACGCGGTGGTGGACACCCTGCGCTCCGACTGGCTCACCCAGGGGCCGGCGATCGAGCGCTTCGAACAGGCCGTCGCCCAGCACTGCCAGGCTGGTCATGGCGTGGCCGTGAGCAACGCCACTGCGGCGCTGCACATCGCCTGCCTGGCCCTCGACCTGGGGCCGGGCGACCGGCTCTGGACCAGCCCCAACACCTTCGTCGCCAGCGCCAACTGCGGCCTGTACTGCGGCGCGCAGGTGGACTTCGTCGACATCGACCCGGCTACGCTCAACCTCGACGTTAGCCAATTGGAAGCCCGCCTGGAGCGCGCCGAGCGCGACGGCACCCTGCCCAAGGTGGTCATCCCCGTGGCCTTCGCCGGGCAGAGCTGCGATATGGCGCGCATCGGCGAGCTGGCGCGGCGCTACGGCTTCCGGGTGATCGAGGATGCTTCCCACGCCATCGGCGCCAGCTATGGCGGCCGGCCGGTGGGTTGCTGCGAGCATGCCGATATCACCGTGTTCAGCTTCCACCCGGTGAAGATCATCACCACGGCGGAGGGCGGCCTGCTCACCACCAACGACCCGCAGCTGGCCGAGCGCCTGCGCCGCCTGCGCAGCCACGGCATCACCCGGGACCCGGCCGCCATGACCGGCCCCAGCGAAGGCCCCTGGTACTACCAGCAGCTGGAGCTGGGCTTCAACTACCGCATGACCGACCTGCAAGCCGCCCTCGGCCTGTCCCAGTTGCAGCGCCTGGATGCCTTCGTCGCCCGTCGCCGGCAACTGGTGGCCCGTTACGGCGACCTGCTGGCCGACTTGCCCCTGGGCCTGCCGCAGCTGCAGGCACGCGCCGAACCGGCCTGGCACCTGTACCCGGTGCGCCTGCGCCTGGAGCGCCTGCAACGCAGCCACCGTGAGATATTCGAAGCCCTGCGCGGCGCCGGTATCGGCGTCAACCTGCACTACATCCCGGTGCACCTGCAGCCCTATTACCAGCAGCTGGGCTTCGCCCCGGGCGACTTCCCCGAGGCCGAGCGCTACTACGCCGAGGCCCTGAGCCTGCCGCTGTTCCCCGACCTGACCGACGATCAGCAGGACCAGGTGGCGAGCACCCTCGCCAGCGTCCTGCAGTGACTGGAGAAACCCGTGCGTGAGCTGACCGAGCAAGAACGATTCTGGCAGGGCGAGTTCGGCGACCAGTACGTCGACCGCAATGACGGTGATGTGCCCGTGGCCAGCGCCACGGCCTTCTTCGCCCAGGCCCTGCGCCGGGCGGGGCGCATCGACAGCCTGCTGGAGCTGGGCACCAACCGGGGCCTCAACCTGCGTGCGCTCAACCGCCTGTTGCCCCAGGCGACGCTGCTGGGCGTCGAGCTCAACGCCAAGGCCCGGGATATCGCCCAGGGCCTGGGTATCGCCGAGGTGTGGCACGGCTCGCTGTTCGACTACCCGGTGCAACAGCAGGTGGACCTGGCCTTCACCCGTGGCGTGCTCATCCATCTGTCGCCGGAACTGCTGCCCCAGGCCTATGCCAAACTCCATGAGGCCAGCCGCCGCCATGTGCTGATCGCCGAGTACTACAGCCCCTCGCCGGTGGAGATCAGCTACCGCGGCCATGAGGGCAAGCTGTTCAAGCGCGATTTCGCCGGTGAAATGCTCGACCTGTACCCCGACCTGCAGTTGGTCGACTACGGCTTCGTCTATCGGCGCGACGTCAATTTCCCGACCGACGACATCAACTGGTTCCTTCTGGAAAAACGCCCATGAGCAAGGTCGCCATCATCCCCGCGCGCGGCGGTAGCAAGCGGATTCCGCGCAAGAACATCCGGTCCTTCCAGGGCCAGCCGATGATCGCCTACTCCATCCGCGCGGCCCTGGCCTGTTGCCTGTTCGAGCGCGTGGTGGTGAGCACCGATGATGGCGAGATCGCCGATGTGGCTCTGGCCCTGGGCGCCGAGGTGCCCTTCGTGCGCCCGGCCTCCCTGGCCGATGACCATGCCGGCACGGTCGAGGTCATCCAGCACGCCCTGCGCGAGCTGGCCGCCGCCGGCTACCACCCCGACTACGCCTGCTGCCTCTACGCCACCGCGCCCTTCGTTTTGCCGGAGAAGCTCCGCGAAGGCTTCGAGCTGCTGGCTGCGCGCGCGGACAAGGACTACGCCTTCACCGTCAGTGACTATGCCGCGCCGGTGCAGCGCGCCCTGCGGGTGAATGCCGATGGCGGCGTCGAATCGCTCTACCCCGAATACCAGCAAACCCGCTCCCAGGACCTGGAGCGCGCCTACCACGACGCCGGGCAGTTCTACTGGGGCCGGGCTGCCGCCTGGGCCGAGGGCAAGGCGCTGCACGGTTCGCACTCATTGCCGCTGGTGCTGCCGCGTTACCTGGTGCAGGACATCGACAGCCCCGAGGATTGGCACCGCGCCGAACTGATGTACGCCAGCCTCCTGCTGGAGGGGGACATCTGAGATGCGCGTGCTGTTTCGCGCGGATGCCTCACTCAGCCTGGGTTACGGGCACGTGATGCGTTGCCTTACGTTGGCGAAGGCGCTGCGTGAGCTTGGGGCGGACTGCCATTTCGCCAGCCGTGCCCTGCGCGGTGGCCTGGGCGCGCGGATAGCCGAGGATTTTCCACTCCACGAGCTGCCGGCCACCTATGCCGGGGAACAGACCAGCGGCCTGGCCGAGGCGCCGATCCCGGAGAAGGAAGACCTGGACCACCTGGGCACGGTGCTGGAAGGGCAGCGTTTTGACTGGGTCGTGCTTGATCACTACGGCCTGGGCATGCAGTGGGAACGCGCTGCCCGGGCCTTTGCACCACGCCTGCTGGCGATCGATGACCTGCCCCAGCGCCGCCATTGCGTCAATGCGCTGCTGGACCAGAACCTGCTGGCCGATGAGGCCGAGGCGTACCCGCCATCGCGCGGAGAAGAGCTCGCCGTCAGGCTGTTCGGGCCTGGCTACGCACTGTTGCGTCCGGAGTTCGCCCGCTTTCGCCGCAAGCCCCGGCCAGCGGTAGATGGCAAGCCCAGGCTGTTGCTGTTCTTCGGCGGCGGGGAGGGCAGCCGCGCGTTGCCCGGCGTCGTGCGCGAGCTGCTGTCGTTGCCGGTTTCCATCGACGTGGTGGTGGGCGGAGCTTCGGCTGCGCTGGCCGAGTTGCGCGCGCTGGCGGCGGTCGAGCCGGCCTTGCGTCTGCACGTCGACACGCAGGAGATGGCGGCGCTCATGTGGCACGCCGATCTCTATCTGGGCGCGGGTGGTTCCGTCACCTGGGAGCGCGCCTGCCTGGGCTTGCCCGGTGTGGTGGCCGCCTTCAGTGAGAACCAGGTGTCGATCGGGTTGGCGGGCGAGCGAGCGGGTATCCAGCGCTACCTGGGAATGGCCGATGCACTGCCTGGCAGCGCCTGGCGTGATGCCGCAGCTGACTTGCTCGCCGACACCGGGGTTCTGCACGGCATGCGCACCCGTGCCGCGGCCCTGTGCGATGGCGCCGGTGCCGAGCGGGTGGCCCGCATGATGTTCGAAGCCGGAGGCGCCGATGCGCATTGATGTCCTGTGTTCCGACCCGCGACACCCCATTCTGCCGGGGCTCGTCCAATGGTGTGATGCCCATGGCGCGACCCTGCACAGCGACATGGGCACCCTGGAGGGCGGCGAGTTCCTCTTTCTGATTTCATGCCAGCAGCTGATAGGCCCGGCCTTGCGCGCGCGTTATCGCCACACGCTGGTGCTGCATGCCAGCGACCTGCCGGCGGGGAGGGGCATGTCCCCCCATGTATGGCAGGTACTGGAAGGGGCAGGGCGGATCACGGTCACCCTGCTGGATGCGGCCGACCCGGTCGACTCCGGCGATATCTGGCAGCAGCTGGCGTTCACCCTGGATGGGCACGAGCTGTGCGACGAGATCAACGCCCGCCTGTTCGCTGCCGAGTTCGAGCTGATGGAGTGGGCGCTGGCCCATTGCGACAGCTGTGCCGCACGCCCCCAGGCAGGCGAGCCGAGCCACTACCGTCGGCGCCGGCCCGAAGACAGCCGGATCGACCCCCACAAGCCGCTGGCGGAGCAGTTCAATCTGTTACGGGTCGCCGACCCCGAGCGTTATCCGGCGTTTTTCGAATTGCACGGTCATCGCTACGAGATCGTGCTGCGCAAGGTAGGAGAGGTGGAATGACTTCTTTCATGATTGGTAAGCGTCACATCGGTGAAGGTCATCCGCCGTTCGTCATTGCCGAGATGAGCGGCAACCACAACCAGTCCCTGGAACGCGCGCTGGCGCTGGTCGACGCGGCCGCGGACGCCGGTGCCCACGCCCTGAAGCTGCAGACCTATACCCCGGACACCATGACCCTGGACCTGGACGAGGGCGACTTCCACATCGGCGACCCCGACAGCCCCTGGACCGGTACCTCGCTCTACCGCCTGTATGGCGAGGCCTATACGCCCTGGGAGTGGCACGAGCCGATCTTCCAGCGCGCCCGGGAACGTGGGCTGGAGGCCTTCTCCACCCCGTTCGACGCCTCGTCGGTGGACTTCCTCGAGTCCCTCGGCGTGCCGGCGTACAAGATCGCCAGCTTCGAAAACACCGACCTGCCCCTGATCCGCCGCGTGGCGGCCACCGGCAAGCCGTTGATCATCTCCACCGGCATGGCCTCCCTGGCGGAAATCCAGGATTGCGTCGAGGCGGCGCGTGGCGCGGGTTGCCAGCAACTGATACTGCTCAAGTGCACCAGCACCTACCCGGCCAGCCCGAGCAACACCAACCTGCGCAGTATCCCGCACATGCGCGAGCTGTTCGGCTGCGAGATCGGCCTGAGCGACCACACCCTGGGTGTCGGCGCCTCGGTGGCGGCGGTGGCCCTGGGGGCCCGCGTCGTGGAAAAACACTTCACCCTGAGCCGCGCCGACGGCGGTGTGGATTCGACCTTCTCCCTCGAACCGGCCGAGCTGGCGTCGCTGGTGGCCGAGACCGAGCGGGCCTGGCAGGCCCTCGGTCAGGTTCACTACGGGCCGACGCCGGCCGAGCGCAAGTCGCTGGTATTCCGTCGCTCCCTCTATGTGGTACGCGACATGGCCGCCGGCGAGCCGTTCACCCCCGACACCGTGCGCGCCATCCGACCCGGCTTCGGCCTACCGCCCAAGCACCTGGATGAGGTGCTGAACTGTGTCGCCAGTGAACCGCTCAAGCGTGGCCAGGCCCTGGCATGGCGGCACCTGCTCGGGGGCGATCGATGAGTCGGGTGTGCATCCTCGACTACGGTTCGGGCAACGTGCGTTCGGTCGCCAACCTGTTCGCCACCCTGGCTGAGACCCAGGTGTCCAACGACCCGGCGGCCATCGCCGATGCCACCCACCTGGTGCTGCCCGGCGTGGGTGCCTATGGGGCGGCCATGGCGCGCATCCAGGGCAGCCTGCCGATGGAGGCCGTGCGCGAGGCAGTATTCACCCAGGGCAAGCCCTTCCTCGGCATCTGCGTGGGCATGCAGGTGCTCAGCGACGAGGGCATGGAATTCGGTGCCACCGCCGGGCTGGGCTGGATTCCCGGCAGGGTGGAGCGCCTGGAGGCCCCCGGGCTGCCGCTGCCCCACGTGGGCTGGAACGATATCCGCGAGGCACGGCCGCACCCCTTGCTGGCCGGGCTGGAAGGTACGCCGGACTTCTATTTCGTGCACAGCTACGCCTTCCAGGCGGCGGAGCCTGGCGACGTCATCGCCACGGTGGAATACGGCAGCCGCTTCGCTGCGGTCATCGGCCGGGATAACGTGCTGGGCGTGCAGTTCCACCCGGAGAAGAGCCAGCGTGCCGGTGCGCAGCTGCTGAAGAACTTCCTGGAGCTGGCATGAAGAAGAAACGCCTGATCCCCGTCCTGCTGTTGAAGAACGGCCAACTGGTACAGAGCAAGCGCTTTTCCCGCCACCAGGTTCTGGGCAACCCCTCGGCGGCGGTCAAGCGCCTGAGCGACTGGGCGGCGGACGAGCTGATCTACCTCGACATCAGCCGCGACGACCATTACGACATGGGCCGCGATGATCTGGGCAGCGGCAACCTGCGCGACATCGACGCCATCGTCGCCGAGGTGGCGCGGGCCTCCTTCATGCCCATCACCCTCGGTGGCCGCATCCGCAGCCTCGACGATATCGCCCGGCGTCTGGCCACCGGTGCCGACAAGGTGACGCTGAACACCGCCGCGCTGGATAACCCCGGCCTGATCGAGGCGGCCAGCCGCGAGTACGGCTCCCAGTGCATAGTCGTTTCCGTGGACGTGGCCCGGGAGGAGGGCGGCTATAGGGTGTTTGCCGAAGGCGGCAAGCGCCCCACCGAGCGCTTCGTCGCCGATTGGGCGAGCGAGTTGCAGGCGCGCGGCGCCGGCGAGGTGATGATCAACTCCATCGAACGCGACGGCGCCCGCCAGGGGTACGATCTGCAGCTGCTGGACATCGTCTGCCGGCAGGTGAGCATCCCGGTGATCGCCCTGGGTGGCGTGGGCGAGTGGGAGCACCTGGCCCAGGCCCTGGAGCAGACCGGGGTGGACGCCGTGGCCGCCGCCAACGTCTTTCATTACACCGACCAGAGCGTCTATCTGGCGCGCCAGTACCTATTCGATCGCGGGCTCAATGTGCGCAGCCCGCAATTGCTGAGTCTTTAGGAGAGTTCCGTGGAATATTGCAGCCGCTGCGTGTACCCGAGGGCCAGCGTCAACCTGATGCTGGATGAGCAGGGGGTCTGTTCGGCCTGCCAGGTGGCCGAGCAGTTCGCCCAACTGACGGACAGCTTCTGGGACGAACGCCGCAAGCGCTTCGAACGGGTGCTGGAGGAAACCGGCGCCGGCAAGCGCAACGACAACTACGACTGCATCATCCCCGTCAGCGGTGGCAAGGACAGCTACTACCAGGCCCATGTGATTGCCGCCCAGTACGGCCTCAAGCCGCTGCTGGTGACCTACCACGGCAACAACTACCTGCCCGAGGGCGACTACAACCGCGACCGCATGCGCCATGTGTTCGATGCCGACCACATGGTCTTCGGCCCCAGCGTCGAGGTGCTCAAGCGCCTCAACCGCCTGTGTTTCCGCAAGATGGGCGACATGAACTGGCACGCCCACTGCGGGATCATGACCTACCCCATCCAGATCGCGGTGAAGTTCGACATTCCGCTGATCATCTGGGGCGAGACCGCCTGGGACATCTCCGGGATGTTCGACCCGGACGACTACGTCGAATTCAGCGCGCGGGTCCGTCATGAGCATGCCCTGCGTGGCTTCGAGTGGCACGACATGCTCGACGACCCGGCGGAGCCGCTGCGCGAGAAGGACCTGCTCTGGGCGCGCTACCCGGGCGATGCGGAGATTCTCAAATCCAAGGTGCGTGGCATCTACATCGGCAACTTCTTCCCCTGGGACGCCAACCAGCACACGCGCCTGGTGCAGGAGAACTACGGCTGGAAGATGGCGGACAAGCCCTTCGAGCGCACCTACCGGCAGATGTCGAACCTGGACGACCGTTACGAGAACGGCGTGCACGACCTGCTCAAGTTCATCAAGTTCGGTTACGGCCGGGCCTCCGACCATGCCTCCAAGGACATCCGCGCCGGCTACATGACCCGCGAGGAGGGCGTGGAGATCGTGCGCAAGATGGACCACGTGGTGTCCAGCGACCTGCAGCATTGGCTGGACTACGTGGGCCTGACCGAGCGCGAATTCTGGGAGGTGGCCGACACCTTCCGCTCGCCGCGCGTCTGGTGGATCGAGGACGGCCAGTGGTGGAAGGACAATATCTGGGGTGAAGCCAGCGCCTACGGACCGGTGCACCTGCCGGAAGACCAGCAGCAGAAATACCGCCGGGCCAACTGAGCAACGGGAGGAGGGGACATGAAAGAAGACGACATCCGACCTTCCCGCCTGCAGGCGGGGCAGCGCGTGGCCCTGCTGCGCGACATCGCCATGTTGCTGGCACGCAACGACGAGTTCGTCGAGGCGGCCTGCCCGGCGTGTGGCTCCCGCGAGGCACGCTTCAAGTTCGAGAAGAACGGCTTCCGCTACCAGGACTGCCAGGCCTGCACCACCTTCTACGTCAACCCGCGACCGGGGGAGGCTCTGCTCGGCGACTTCTACCGCAGCAGCGAGAACTACGCCTATTGGGCGCGGCACATCTACCCGGCGTCCGCCGCCGCACGCCACCAGTCGGTGATCGTGCCGCGCGTGGAGCGGGTGCTGGAGCTGTGCCATGAAGTCGGCCTGCCGTTCGGCGAGATGCTGGAGATCGGCGCCGGCTACGGCTCCTTCTGCAGCGAGATGCAGCAGCGCGGGTTGTGGCGGCACATCGTCGGCATCGAGCCCACACCGGACCTGGCGGGCATCTGCCGCGAGCAGGGCTTCGAGGTGGTGGAGTCGCGGGTCGAGGATTTCGCCGCTACGACCGACCGCCGCTTCGACCTGATCGTCGCTTTCGAGGTCATCGAGCACCTGTTCGACCCCGGCCAGGTGGTGGCCAGCCTGGAGTGCCTGCTGCGCCCGGGCGGGGTGCTGATCCTCACCTGCCCCAACGGCGCCGGCTTCGATGTACAGCAGCTCGGCCCCGACAGCCCCTGCGTCGATCACGAGCACCTCAACTACTTCAATACCCGTTCGCTGCCCCTGTTGCTGGAGCGCCACGGCCTGGCCACGCTGAAGTGCATCACCCCCGGCAAGCTGGACGCCGAGCTGGTGCGCAAGGGCATTGCCGCCCAGGGGCGCGAGGGGCAGCTCGAGCCCTTCCTCCATGAGGTGCTGTTCGAGCGCTGGGACGAGCTGGGCGCTGCCTTCCAGCGCTTCATCGCCGATGCCGGCATGTCCTCCCACATGTGGGTGATGGCCCGCAAGCCGGGCGCTGCCGATGTCTGACTACGAGGAGTTCGCCCGCGCCCTGCGTCAGACCTACCAGGACAACGGCTTCGCCCTGATCAAGCAGCTGCTGTCGCCTGAGGTGGCGCAGCGGCTGCGCAAGGAACTGGCGGTGCTGTTCGAGCGGGAGCCGCGCTATGCCGGCGACATCTACGACAACCCCGGCCTGGGCGACATCCGCATCGACGTGTTCAACCGCTATCCCTCGGTGTGGAAGGCGATCTTCGACAGCGAGATCCTCGCCGTGCTGAAGATCCTCCTGGGCGAGGACTTCGTGGTCCTGCCGGAGACCGCGTTGCACCGCAAGGGCTATGGAACCTGGCACAAGGACACCGACTCCCAGCAGAAGGCCGGGCATCGATTCCATTGGGAGCCGGACTGCGACATCGTGCAGATCGCCTTCTATCTCCAGGCTAATACGCCCGAGCACGGTGGCGGCCTGGAGGTGATCCCCGGGTCCCACCGGGTGGACATGCGCTGGTACGAGGAGAGCCAGAAGGGCCTGCGCGTGCTGAGCGAGGCGGGGGACATGGTCATCTTCAACACCCGCCTCGATCACAAGGCCTGCTGGCCGGTGCAGCCGGTGCCCGAGGGCCAGGAAAAGTACGCGGTGTTCTTTATGGCGTCGCGCAACAACGATCACGCGCGGCGCTACATCGACTTCATCCGTGGCCGGCCGGGCTACCTTTTCATGGATGGCTTCAGCTATCCGGCCGCGCTGCAGAGCCTTGCGCGCCAGGCAGGTGTCAACTTGCTGGTGTGAATCTTGCTGCAGCGCGGGATACGTCAATTTTCCGTTCAGGTCGGGCCGCCCGCCGGGCCGCCTGAACCGCTTCCAGACAGGTAGGTTATGGTCGGACTCGTGCTCCCCCCCTCGATGCAAGGCAAGCCCGTGTGGCGCAAGTTGCTGCCCACAGGCTTCAGCGGGTTCGACCCCGAGCAGCCGTGCGGCTACTGGCCCTTGCTCTGGCAGCGCTGGCTGGGCTACCGCGAGAGCGATGCGGCGTTCGGTGATTTCCTGACGTTCCTCGAGTCCCTGCCCAGTGGCCCGGCCCTCGACAGCGAGGCCCTGGCGCAGCAACTGCAGCCGCACCTGGCACGGCCGCGCAACCGCTTCTTCCTGTTCATCCTCTGGTTCTTCCGCGAGGGGCCCCGGCCCACGCCGCTGGCCGAGTTGCCCGACCTCGAGACGTTGCTCGGGGCGGAGCACTGGGCGCACTTCACGCGCTGGCACCGCAAGTACCACACCGACTTCGTGGCGCTGGAGTGCCTGCTCGCCTGGCAGCAGCAGCCGGAGGTTCGTGCTGCCTACCTGTATCGCGGCGTAGAGCTGCAGGGCGTGCTGGATTATCCGGCCTTCCCGCGCATGCTCGATTCGCTGTTCCACGCCTTCACGGACGAGTGATACCCATGTCCCAGCCCTTGCGCGCGATCATTACCCAGCTCTGGACCAAGAACGTTCCATTGCTGGAGCAATACCTGGCCGACTACGGCCCCCGTACCGTCCTGACCTTCCAGGGCTGCGTCACCCCCGAATTCGAAAGCATGCTGGAAAGCCACGGCAGCGACGTGGTGCTCATCGATTCATTGCTGGAAAGCATGGTCACCGCCACCACCGAGACCTTCGATGAGCGGGCCGCGCTGCCCTTCAGCGATACCGTGCGCCAAGGCATCCAGCCGCAGCTCGAGGCCGCCGGCCTGACCTGGGAGGACTGGGTGCGCACCCTGCAGGACGTCGCCACCCGCACGCTGCCGGTGTCCTTCGCCCTGGTGGACGCGCTGGACCGCCTGGCGACCCTGTATGAGATCGAGCTGATCGCCGTCAACGAAGACTGGATGTTCGGTTCCAAGACCCTGGTGGCCTGGGGCAAGGCGCGGGGCATCCCCAGCCTGCACGTCGAGCACAACCCGACCCTGTGCTACCCCTACACCGTCCACGACCAGCAGAACGCCGACCGGATGGTGGTGTGGAGCGAAGACAGCCGCCGCCTGTACGGCGACGCCGGCTACGACACCGAGCGCCTGCAGGTGATGGGCCTGCCGCAGTTCGATGACCTCTTCGCCGTGCGTGGCGAGCGCCAGGCCAGTCGTGAAGCGCTGTGTGCGGAGCTGGGCCTGGACCCGTCCCTGCCCATCGTGGTGCTGGGTACCACCCTGCTGGCCGAGCATGCGCTGCCGCCAGAGCTGAACATCGACGAACAGGTGCTGCGTGCCTACCTCGGCGCGATCGGCACCCTGGGCAAGGGCGTGCAGGTGGTGATCAAGGGGCGCAGGCCCCAGGGCCGTTTCGGCGCCGAGCAGGTGGCCGTGCTGGCTGCCGAGTACGGCCTCACGGCCGCTGACTACCGTTACGCCGATGGCGCGCCGCTGCCGTTCCTGCTGTCGGCAGACGTGCTGGTGGCGGTGGATTCCGGCCTGCAGGTGGAGGCGATGCTGGTGGGCACGCCGGCACTCAACCTGATGACCGAGACCGGCTTCTTCTATGGCCCCGGCCTGGTGCCGGGGCAGGGCGTGGACACGGTGGACGGCGATGAGCTGGCGCCCGCCATCCGCCGACTGCTGGACGACCCGGAGCACCGGCAGCGCATGCTCGAGCGGGCCAATGCCTGCATCGAGCAGTTGCCCCGGGGCTCCACCGCGGCCATCGCGGCATTCATGTCGCAGTTGGCGTTGCGCGCGCCGCGCCGCCTTCAGGCCAGCGACCAGTTGATGGACTGGCTGGAGTCCGCTGCGCCGACCGGCAATGCGCTGAGGATCATCCTCGACCACCTCGCCGCCCACAGCCCCCGGGCACCGCAACTGGGCGTCCTGGTGTTGGACCGCCAGGGCAGCCTTGACGATGTGATCACCACCGTGGGCAGCCTTGCGGAAAGCCGCTACCCGGAGCTCGTGCCGATGCTGGTGAGTGCCAATGCCGAAGTCGTCGGTGAGGCGAACATCCCCGCCCGGCTGGTGCAGGACGGCCGCCATGTCGAGGCGATCAACGAACTGGTGGCGGGCGCGGACCTGGACTGGATACTGGTGGTGGATGCCGGGGTGGCGTTCACCTCCACCGGCCTGCTCGCCATCGCCCAGAAGGTCGCCTCCGACCCGCAGTGCCGCGCGCTCTATGCCGACGAATTCCAGCTGACCGAGCTGGGCGCGCGCGGGGCCTGCTTCAAGCCGGACTTCAACCTGGACCTGCTGCTCAGCTTCCCCCTCAGCCTGTGCCGCTACTGGTTCATCCGTGCCGACGTATTCCGGGCAGAGGGCGGTTTTGACCCGATCTTCGCCGATGCCATGGAGCTGGAGTTCATCCTGCGCCTGGTGGAGCGGGACGGCCTGGTGGGCCTGGAGCATGTCGACGAGGTGCTGCTCACCAGCCGGGTACCGCAGTTGCGTGCCAACCCGGTGGAGCAGGTGGCCATCGAGCGCCACCTCGAACAGCGCGGTTACCAGGCGCGGGTGGAGAGCTTCCTGCCGGGGCGCTACCGCATCGATTACGGCCATGAGGTCGGGCCGAAGGTCTCCATAGTCGTGGCGGTGCGTGACCACCTGCCGCTGCTGCAGCGCTGCGTGGACAGCCTGCTGGAGAAGACCCGCTACGGCCATTACGAGCTGCTGCTGGTGGATTGCGAAAGCCAGGAGCCGGCGACCCGCCAGTGGCTGGATGGCGTCGAGGCGCTGGACAGCGAGCAGGTCAAGGTCTGGCGCTTCGCTGGCGAGCTGAATTATTCGGCGATGGTCAACGCGGTGGCGATGTCGGTGGAATCCGACTACCTGCTGCTGCTCAGCCATGACGTGCGCATCGTGCACGAGGACTGGCTGGAGCAACTGCTCAACCAGGCGCTGCGCCCGGAAGTGGGGGTGGTCGGCGCCAAGGTGCTGGACGCCACGGGCTGCATCGAGCAGGCGGGGATCATCCTCGGCCTGCACGAGGTGGCGGGGCGCACCTTCGTCGGTGAACCGGGCGATGCCGCCGGCTATATGAACCGTTTGCAGGTTCCCCAGAACTACAGCGCGGTGGGCTCGGCCTGCATGATGGTGCGGCGCGAGGCGTTCATCGCGGTGGACGGCATGGATGCGGAACGCCTCGGTGCCTTCTATGGTGATGTCGACCTGTGCCTGCGCATCCGCGCGTCCGGGCTGCTCAACGTGTGGACGCCAGACTGCGTTGTGATGCGCGACGGCATCGACCTGCCGGTGCTGGCCATCGACGGTGCCCTGGCGCGCCAGGCTGCGTTCAAGGCCGAGCGCGAGCAGATGCTGCAGCGCTGGCTGCCGGTGCTGGCCCGCGACCCGGCCTACAACGCCAACCTGTCCCTGTCCGGCCATGGCTTCGGTTTCGAATACGGCACGCGGCGCGTGCGTCATCCGCTGCTGCCCCAGGTGCTCTGCTACCCGGCGGATGCCACCGGCTGCGGCCACTACCGGATTCGCCAGCCACTGGAGGCGCTGCGCGAGGCGGGCCTGGTGGAGGGCACGTTCAGTGGCACCCACCTGACCCCCGTGGAACTGGAGCGCTTCGGTGCACAGACGGTGGTGTTCCAGAGGCAGATCATGGAACCGCAGATAGAAGGCATGCGAGAGGTGAAGGCGTTGTCCGGGGCATTCCGCGTCTACGAGCTGGATGACTACCTGCCCAACCTGCCGCTCAAGAGCCTGCACCGCGATGCGATGCCGCGCGATGTACTCAGGTCATTGCGCCAGGCCGTGGCGCTGACCGATCGCTTCGTCGTCTCCACCGCGCCGTTGGCGGAAGCGCTCGCCGACCTGCACCCGGATATCCGCGTGGTGCCGAACAGCTTGCCCGTGCCCTGGTGGGGCAACCTGCGCAGCCGGCGCCGCCGTGGTCGCAAGCCCCGGGTGGGCTGGGCCGGGGGCATCAGCCACCAGGGTGACCTGGAGCTGATCGCCGATGTGGTCCGCGAGCTGGCGGGGGAGGTGGAGTGGGTGTTCTTCGGCATGTGCCCGGAGAAGCTCAGGCCCTTCGTGCATGAGTTCCACACGGGCGTGCCCATAGACGAGTACCCGGCCAAGCTGGCCAGCCTGGACTTGGACCTGGCCCTGGCGCCGCTGGAGCAGAACCTGTTCAACGACTGCAAGAGCAACCTGCGCCTGCTGGAATACGGCGCCTGTGGCTTCCCGGTGATCTGCAGCGACGTGCTCTGCTACCGCGGCGACCTCACGGCGACGCGGGTGAAGAACCGCTTCAAGGATTGGGTGGACGCCATCCGCATGCATTTGAGCGACCTCAAGGCTACCGCCATCGCCGGCGACACCTTGCGTGCCCAGGTGCTGGGGAACTGGATGCTGGAAGGGGAGAACCTGGCGCGCTGGCGTGCCGCCTGGTTGCCGGATTGACCGTCTGGCGCTCACCGACGAACGGCGTGGCAAAAGGCTAAACCTTCGCTATGCCTGCCGATAACACTGGTACGAACACTGTTCGCGGCTGCTCGGCAAGCCCAAAGAGAAAAAATTTCAAATTTCTCCTAAAGCTCCACCGACAAGCGCCGATAAACAGTTCGAATGCGAATTCTAGGGGCACCTGAGCAGCAGGTCCTGAAGGTCGCAAAGCTCAGGTAAATACTAGGTACTTCGGGAGACGCCAAATGGCACTTACAGTCAATACCAACATTGCTTCGCTCAACACTCAGCGCAACCTGAACGCATCGTCCAACTCGCTGAATACCTCGCTGCAGCGTCTCTCCACCGGTAGCCGTATCAACAGCGCCAAGGACGATGCCGCCGGCCTGCAGATCTCCAACCGTCTGACCAACCAGATCAGCGGCCTGAACCAGGCGACCCGCAACGCCAACGACGGTATCTCCCTGGCGCAGACCGCTGAAGGTGCACTGCAGCAGTCCACCAACATCCTGCAGCGTATCCGCGACCTGTCCATCCAGGCAGCCAGCGGCTCGAACAGCGACGCCGACCGCGCCGCCCTGCAGAAAGAAGTGACCGCGCAGCAGGCCGAACTGTCCCGTATCGCTGAAACCACCACCTTCGGTGGTCGCAAGCTGCTGGACGGCACCTTCGGTACCACCAGCTTCCAGGTCGGTTCCGATGCCTACCAGACCATCGACGTGACCCTGAAGGATGCATCCTCCGCCAAGCTGGGTTCCTACCAGGTCGGTGGCGGTGCTTCCACTTCCGCGGCCGGTGCCTCGGCAGCTGGTACCACCGTTGCAGGTAGCGTGGTTGCAGGTAGCGGTGGTGCGTTCACCTCCGGCACCATCACCGTGGTCGGCAACGGCCAGACCAAGGACGTGGATATCTCGGCGACCGACAGCGCGAAGAGCATCGCCCAGAAGTTCGACGGTTCGATCGCTGGCATGACCGCCACCGCCCGTACCGTGATCGAGGCAGATGTCAACTTCACCTCCGGTGCCGCCACCTTCAACATGACCGTTGGTTCCAACACCGTGCAGATGGTCGGCGTGACCTCCAACGAAGACTTCGCCAACCAGATCAACTCCAACGCCGGTAAGCTTGGCCTCACCGCCAACTACGACTCGAAGAACGACAAGGTCACCATCACTTCGGCAACGGGTGAAACGATCGAGTTCGGCGCCAAGTCCGGTAGTGCCGCGGGTACGATCGATGTCAAGGTACAAGGTAACGACGGCACCTACGGCGCTAGCGCAGACGTGTCGGCAGCAGGTGGCGGCAAGGCCTTCGGTTACGTACAGCTGGACTCCCCGGTGTCCTTCGCAGTGACCGGTGCCACTACCAGTGTGTTCGGTGCGAACTCGTCGACCCTGAACACCGTTGCCAACGTCGATATCTCCACCGCCGATGGTGCCCAGCGCGCCCTGGCAGTGGTCGATAGCGCCCTGGCAGCGATCGACTCCCAGCGTGCCGACCTCGGTGCTGTGCAGAACCGCTTCGATAACACCGTAGCCAACCTGCAGAACATCTCCGAGAACGCCGACGCTGCCCGTAGCCGGATCAAGGACACCGACTTCGCAGCTGAAACTGCGAAACTGTCCAAGAACCAGGTTCTGCAACAGGCGGGTACTGCGATCCTGGCCCAAGCGAACCAGCTGCCGCAGTCGGTTCTCAGCCTGCTGCAATAACGCAGGAAGAGCGCCCAGCAACAATGGGGGGAAGGGGATGACCCTTCCTCCCATTTGGCCATTGTGAGGTATGAAAAATGGATATCTCGAACATTACGTCGGTCGGTGCCCTGCCCAGGTTGGCCAAGGACCCCGTCGCCAACGTAACGCCCGGCCAGGAGGCCGCCAGAAAGGCTGCACCCGCCAGCCCAGCTGTCAGCAACGCTGACGCGGACGCCCAGTCCCAGGCGCAGGGTGGCATCCTGGAGTCGGCAGTCGCTGATATCCAGTCCTTCGTCCAGACCGTCAAGCGCGGCCTGGATTTCAATGTCGATGATTCCAGCGGCGAAGTCGTGGTGAAGGTCATCGATACCGATTCGGGCAAGCTGATCCGGCAGATTCCCTCCGAGGAATTGCTGAAGCTCGCTGAACGGCTGGAAGACATCCGCAGTCTGATGTTCGAGGCCAAGGCTTGAGTTGGTACGTTTCTTGAGTACCAATCTCATGATCGTTCCTGGAAGGGAACTCGGGACGTTTTTTTGACGGAGGTGTGAGATGGCTACCACCATCGGTACGGTTGGATCTGGACTCATCGATATCGATGCCACTGTGAAAGCGCTAGTGGCCAACGCCCGTGCGCCCAAGCAGGGCCAGCTCGATAACCTCGAGACGAAATCCACGACCAAGCTCACCGCCCTCGGCTCCCTCAAGAGCGCCGTCAGTGAATTCCAGAGCGCCATGGCGTTGCTCAACAGCCCCACCAGTTTTCTGGCGCGGACCGCGACCTCGTCCAACACCTCGGCGCTGAACGCCACCGCGACCGCGAGCGCGGTTTCCGGCAGCTACAAGATCAACGTCACCCAACTGGCTGCGGGCAGCAAGATCGCTTCCGCCGCCTTCGGCACCGGCGCCACCACGGCCTTCAACGAAGGCTCGCTGGATATCAAGATCGGGGGGGACGAGGCGCTGACCATTGCCGTCGACAGCACCAACAACACCCTCTCCGGTATCCGTGACGCCATCAACAAGCAGGGCGCGGAGAAGGGCATCAGTGCCACCATCGTGACCGACAGCCAGGGTTCGCGCCTGGTGCTGAGCAGCAGCAAGATGGGTGACGGCAAAGACATCACCATGACCGGCACCAGCACCTCGGGCAGCAACACCGACCTGAGCAAGCTGACGTTCCCCGGTCCGGCCCTGAATCCCTCCGACTTCGGCTCGACTGCCGAGTACGACGCCGCAGTCGCCAAGGCCGGCAAGACCCTGTCCACCGCCCAGAGCGCCAAGCTGACCGTGGACGGTCTGAGCGTGGTGAGTGACTCCAACACCGTCACCACCGCGATCGATGGCCTCACGCTCAACCTCACCGGTGAGACCGAGGCGCTCAAGCCCTTGACGCTGACCGTTGGGCAGAACAGCAGTGCGGTCAAGACCAACGTGCAGAACTTCGTCACCGCGTACAACAAGATGGTCAGCACCATCAGTTCGCTGACCAAGGTCACCCCCGTGGAAGGCAGTGATCCGGTCGTCGCGGCCTTGGCGGGTGACTCCACCGCACGTGCATTGTTGTCCTCCATGCGCAGTGAGCTGGTCACACCCAGTGGCGATGGGTCGGTCAAGGCGCTGGCCAGCCTGGGTATCACCACCAAGCAGGACGGTACCCTGGACCTGAATGCCAGCAAGCTGGACAAGGCCATCGCTACCGATTACCAGGGCCTCTCCGATTTCTTCACCGGTGACAACGGCCTGGCCAACCGCATGACCGCCAGCGCCAAGCCCTATACCGACTCCGCCGGTGTCATCGAGCAGCGCAGCAAGGTGCTGCGCGACACCATCAAGAGCGTCGACAAGCAGCAGGAATCCCTCGACCTGCGCATGAAGTCTCTGCAGACCCGCCTCTACAAGCAGTTCACCACCCTGGACTCGTTGTTGGCGCAGATGCAGGGCACCAGTGACAGCCTCTCCTCTCAGCTCGAAGCCCTGCCTGGCCTGACCAAGAAGAACTGACCGAACCTGAAGTTTGGTCAGCTCGCGTCTTAATGACGAAAAATGCTCAGCAGAAGGCTTAAAGCTCCCGTGAAACCAGCCGATATTATGGATATCGAAGAAACACCGGTTCACGAGGAGTTGCGAAATGAGAGCGATGTTGGCCATGAAGCAGTATCAGCAGGTGAACGTGCAGGCTCAGGTGTCTGACGCCAGCCCGCATCGTTTGATCCAGATGCTGATGGAAGGCGGCCTCGAACGCATGGCGCAGGCCCAGGGTGCGATGATGCGCGAGCAAGGTTCGCTGAAAGGCGAGCTGATCAGCAAATCCATCGGTATCATCGGCGGCCTTCGCGAGGCGCTGGACCCGTCTCGCGGTGGCGAAGTCGCGTCAAACCTCGACCGCCTCTACGAATACATGATCGCGCGCCTTATCCACGCCAACAAAGCCAACGACCCTGCAGTGCTCACCGAAGTGGCCGGCCTGTTGCGTGAAGTGAAGTCCGGCTGGGATGCCATTGCGCCCTGAGTAGGAGAGCAACATGAGCCACATCATGCTCAAGCAGATCGAAGAAACCCGCCTGGCCCTGGTCTCCGCATTCGAGAGCCAGGACTGGGAGAGCGTGAGCCAGCTCGACCGGCAGTGCCGCGATCAGGTGAACGTCGCGATGCTCGATTGCGCCGACATCGAGGAGGGCCTGCGCACACAACTGGAGGCCCTGATTGACGTCTACCGTCGCCTGACCGAGTCCTGCGCTCAGCAGCGCGACCAGGTGGCCAGCGAGCTGAGTAATCTCGTCCGCTCCAACCAGGGTGCCAAGGTCTATCAGCTGTTCGGTTGATGGCACCCCGATGCGGCACTGATGGCATATCGGTGCTGCATCCTCAGTCTCTTAGGCTTTCTGTCGATCTCCTCAAAAAAAGCACGCCATAAATTTGACTCTGTTCGCTTTTTTGACTTTACTAGTGGCCAATTGCCGTTGCCGATCGCGATATTGATGGCACCGGCTGCCCTTGTGCCGCTCTAACGTGGCATCAGTCCTCGAGCAAAGACCAGAACAAGCATGTGGCGTGAAACCAAGATTCTGCTGATTGACGACAACAGCGATCGCCGCCGTGATCTGGCGGTCATTCTGAACTTTCTCGGCGAAGAGCATCTGGCCTGCGCCAGCCGCGACTGGCGTGATGCCGTCGGCGCGCTGAACGCCACCCGTGATGTGCTTTGCATCCTCCTGGGCGATGTCGAGTCCAAGGGCGGCACCACCGAGCTGCTCAAGCAGGTCGCCACCTGGGACGAGTTCCTTCCCGTGCTGCTGATCGACCAGGCGGTTCCGGCCGACTGGTCCGATGAGGTGCGCCGCCGCGTGCTGGCCAGCCTCGAGATGCCGCCCAGCTACAACAAGCTGCTGGATTCCCTGCACCGTGCCCAGGTCTATCGCGAGATGTACGACCAGGCCCGCGAGCGCGGCCGCCAGCGCGAACCGAACCTGTTCCGCAGCCTGGTGGGCACCAGCCGTGCCATCCAGCAGGTGCGGCAGATGATGCAGCAGGTGGCCGATACCGACGCCAGCGTGCTGATCCTCGGCGAGTCGGGCACCGGCAAGGAGGTGGTCGCGCGCAACCTGCACTACCACTCCAAGCGCCGCGATGCGCCCTTCGTGCCGGTCAACTGCGGCGCCATCCCCGCCGAGCTGCTGGAAAGCGAGCTGTTCGGCCATGAGAAGGGCGCCTTCACCGGTGCCATCACCAGCCGTGCCGGGCGCTTCGAGCTGGCCAACGGCGGCACCCTGTTCCTCGACGAGATCGGCGACATGCCGCTGCCGATGCAGGTCAAGCTGCTGCGCGTGCTGCAGGAGCGCACCTTCGAGCGCGTGGGCAGCAACAAGACCCAGAACGTCGATGTACGCATCATCGCCGCCACCCACAAGAACCTCGAGCAGATGATCGAGACCGGTGGCTTCCGCGAAGACCTCTACTACCGCCTCAACGTCTTCCCCATCGAGATGGCCCCGCTGCGCGAGCGTGTGGAGGACATCCCGCTGCTGATGAACGAGCTGATCTCGCGCATGGAGCACGAGAAGCGCGGCTCCATCCGCTTCAACTCCGCCGCCATCATGTCACTGTGCAACCACGACTGGCCGGGCAACGTCCGCGAGCTGGCCAACCTGGTGGAGCGCATGGCGATCATGCATCCCTATGGCGTCATCGGCGTGACCGAGCTGCCGAAGAAATTCCGCCACGTGGACGACGAGGACGAGCAACTGGCCGCCAGCCTGCGCGAAGAGCTCGAAGAGCGCTCCGCCATCGGCGCCGGCCTGCCGGGCGTCAGCAGCCCGGCGATGCTTCCGCCCGAGGGCCTGGACCTCAAGGATTACCTGGGCAACCTGGAGCAGGGGCTGATCCAGCAGGCGCTGGACGACGCCGCCGGTGTCGTGGCCCGTGCCGCCGAACGTTTGCGCATCCGCCGCACCACCCTGGTGGAGAAGATGCGCAAGTACGGCATGAGCCGTCGCGACGACGAAATGGCAGAAGATTGACGCTGATTTCGTAAATACCTGTTTTACAAGGGTATTTTTTTAGGCACGGGTATTGCTATGTCTCTCTCGACTGACCGTCTCCTGACGGTTTGCCGAGCGAGAGAGAATCATGACCGCCAGTGCCAGCCCATCGCAGAAACCTGAGTCCGCCAGTGCGGCGCCCGTAGAAGAGGCCGGCAGAGCCAGCCTCGAACAGGCGTTCGCCATGTTCAACCAGATGTCCAACCAGCTGAGCGAGTCTTACAGCCTGCTGGAGGCACGGGTGACCGAGCTCAAGGGGCAGTTGGCTCTGGTCAGCGCCCAGCGCATGCAGGAACTGGCCGAGAAAGAACGCCTGGCCCTGCGCCTGCAAAGCCTGCTCGACCTGCTGCCCGGTGGCGTTATCGTCATCGACGGCCAGGGCGTGGTCCGTGAAGCCAATCCCGTGGCGCGCAGCCTGCTCGGCAAGCCGCTGGTGGGGATGCTCTGGCGCGAGGTCATCGCGCGCAACTTCGCTCCGCGCAAGGACGACGGCCACGAGATTTCCATGAAGGACGGGCGTCGCCTGTCCATCGCCACCCGTTCCCTGAACGGCGAGCCCGGGCAACTGGTGCTGCTCGCCGACCTCACCGAAACCCGTCTCCTGCAGGATCAACTGGCCCGCCACGAGCGGCTATCAGCCCTGGGGCGCATGGTCGCCTCCCTGGCCCACCAGATTCGTACGCCGCTCTCCGCTGCGCTGCTCTACGCCAGCCACCTCACCGAGCAGGTGCTGCCGGTGGAGCAGCAACAGCGCTTCGCCGGCCGCCTCAAGGAGCGCCTGCACGAGCTGGAACACCAGGTGCGTGACATGCTGATCTTCGCCCGTGGCGACCTGCCGCTGCCGGATCGGCTGAAACCGGTGATGCTCTTCGCCGCGCTGCGCTCGGCCGCCGAATCCCACGTCACCGGCCTTTCGGTGCGCTGGCAATGCGACGCCAGCGGCGGCGAGCTGCTGTGCAACCGCGACACCCTGGTGGGGTCGCTGCTCAACCTCATCGAAAACGCCATCCAGGCCTCCGGCCGCGATGTGCGCCTCAAGATCCACCTGTACAGCCGCGGCGGCACGCTGCGCCTGTGCATCAGTGACAACGGCCCGGGCATGGATGCCGCCACCCTGGCTCGCCTGGGCGAACCCTTCTTCACCACCAAAACCACCGGAACGGGCCTCGGCCTCGCGGTGGTCAAGGCGGTGGCGCGTGCGCACCAGGGCGAGTTGCTGCTCAGCTCCCGTCCGGGTCGTGGCACCTGCGCCACCCTGGTCCTGCCGCTGCTTGGCACGGCACAGCCGGTAATTCAGGAGTAACCCCATGACCGTCAAAGTTCTGTTGGTCGAAGACGACCGTGCCCTGCGCGAAGCGCTTGCCGACACCCTGATGCTCGGCGGCTACGACTTCCGCGAAGCGGACTGCGCCGAGGCCGCCCTGGTGGCCCTGGGCGAAGAGCCCTTCAGCATGGTGATCAGCGACGTCAACATGCCCGGCATGGACGGCCACCAGCTGCTCGCGCTGGTGCGCACCCGCTACCCGCAACTGCCGGTGCTGCTGATGACCGCCTATGGCGCCGTGGAGCGTGCGGTGGATGCCATCCGCCAGGGTGCCGCCGATTATCTGGTGAAGCCCTTCGAGCCCCGTGCGCTGCTGGAGCTGGTCGAGCGCCATGCCCTGGGGCGCGCCACGGCCGTTGAAGGGGAGGGGCCCGTGGCCCAGGAGCCGGCCAGCCTGCAATTGCTGGAACTGGCCGCCCGCGTCGCCCGCAGCGACTCCACCGTATTGATCTCCGGCGAGTCCGGTACCGGCAAGGAAGTGCTCGCGCGCTATATCCACCAGCAATCGCCGCGCGCCAGCAAACCCTTCATTGCCATCAACTGCGCGGCGATCCCCGACAACATGCTCGAGGCCACCCTGTTCGGCCACGAGAAGGGCGCCTTCACCGGCGCCATCGCCGCCCAACCCGGCAAGTTCGAACTGGCCGATGGCGGCACCATCCTTCTCGACGAGATTTCCGAGATGCCCCTAGGCCTGCAGGCCAAGCTCCTGCGCGTGCTGCAGGAGCGCGAGGTGGAGCGGGTCGGCGCACGCAAACCCATCGAACTGGATATCCGCGTGCTGGCCACCACCAACCGTGACCTGGCCGGCGAAGTGGCGGCGGGGCGCTTCCGTGAAGACCTCTACTATCGCCTCTCGGTCTTCCCCCTGGCCTGGCGCGCGCTGCGTGAGCGCCCGGCAGACATTCTTCCCCTGGCCGAGCGCCTGCTGGGCAAGCACGTCAAGAAAATGAACCATGCTCCGGTGCGTTTCTCCGCCGAAGCACGGCATGCGCTGATCAGCCACCCCTGGCCGGGTAACGTGCGCGAGCTGGACAACGCCATCCAGCGGGCGCTGATCCTCCAGCAGGGCGGCCTGATCCAGCCCCACGACCTGTGCCTCACCGCGCCCATCGGCATGGCCGTGGCACCGGTCTCCATGCCCCTGAGCCCGGTCGCCGCCGTGGTCTCGACCCCGGTCGGCATGCCCGTCAGCGCCGCCGCGCCAGCCGCGGTGGACGCCGCCGGCGCCTTGGGCGAAGACCTGCGTCGCCACGAGTTCCAGATGATCATCGACACCCTGCGTTCCGAGCGCGGCCGCCGCAAGGAAGCCGCCGAGCGCCTGGGCATCAGCCCGCGAACCCTGCGCTACAAACTCGCGCAGATGCGTGACGCGGGGATGGATGTGGAGGCGTATTTGTATGCCAGCTGACGCTGGAGTGCGCGCAAGCGCTTGAGCTGCAAGAAATCCGGTCTACCCAGCCTGGGTAGGCCTGCCTGTGCCTGCTACTTGAAGCTTGTAGCTTGACGCTTGCGACTGCTCTTAAGACTTGCCGCTTGAAGCTTGCTGCTTGAAGCTGCCTCATCTCACCTTGGCACCCTTGTTGCAACCTCCCCCACAAAGACCGCTCTAGCGTCAAAAAACTGCGGTCGCGGAGGAATGTGATGAGCCAGGGTGTCGAATTCAATCGCCTGATGTTGGAAATGCGCTCCATGCAGATGGAGGCCATGGCCCGTACCAAGCCCGTGGTCAGCGCTACGCCCGAGGTCAATGCGCCGAGCTTTTCCGACATGCTCGGCCAGGCCGTCAATAAGGTGAATGAAACCCAGCAGGCGTCCAGCCAGCTCGCCACCGCCTTCGAGACGGGCCAGAGCGGCGTCGATATCACCGATGTGATGATCGCCTCGCAGAAGGCCAGCGTGTCGTTCCAGGCCATGACCCAGGTGCGCAACAAGCTGGTCCAGGCGTATCAAGACATCATGCAGATGCCGGTTTAAGGGCAGGGTTGAGAAATGGCAGACGCGGCAACCGCTAACGTTCCGGCTCCGGCGGGCGAGCAGGGCGAGAAGAAACCTCTCTTCGGCCTGGCATTCCTGGAAAACCTTTCGCAGATGAGCATGCTGCGCCAGATCGGCTTGCTGGTCGGTCTTGCCGCCAGCGTGGCGATCGGTTTCGCCGTGGTGCTCTGGTCGCAGCAACCGGACTACCGTCCGCTCTACGGCAGCCTGAGCGGTATGGATGCCAACCAGGTGATGGAGGCCCTTAACGGTGCCGATATCCCCTACAAGATCGAGCCCAACTCCGGCGCCCTGCTGGTCAAGGCCGATGACGTGGCCCGTGCCCGTATCAAGCTGGCCGGCGCCGGCATCGCGCCCAACGACGGCAACGTCGGCTACGAGATCCTCGACCAGGAACAAGGCCTGGGCACCAGCCAGTTCATGGAAGCCACCCGCTACCGTCGTGGCCTGGAAGGCGAGCTGGCGCGCACCGTTTCCAGCCTGAACAACGTCAAGGGTGCTCGCGTGCACCTGGCCATCCCGAAAAGCTCGGTGTTCGTCCGTGACGAGCGCAAGCCCAGCGCCTCGGTGCTGGTCGAGCTGTACCCGGGCCGCTCCCTGGAGCCGAGCCAGGTGATGGCCATCGTCAATCTGGTCGCCACCAGCGTGCCGGAACTGGAGAAGGGCCAGGTCACGGTCGTGGACCAGAAGGGCACCTTGCTGTCCGACCAGCAGGAGCTTTCCGAACTGTCCATGGCGGGTAAGCAGTACGACTACACCCGCCGCATGGAAGGCCTGTTCACCCAGCGCGTGCACAGCATCCTGCAGCCGGTCCTGGGCAATGGCCGCTACAAGGCCGAAGTCTCGGCGGATGTCGACTTCAGCGCGGTGGAATCCACCGCCGAGATGTTCAACCCCGACCAGCCGGCGCTGCGCAGCGAACAGAAACTCAACGAAGAACGCCAGGCCGGCTCCGGCCCGCAGGGCGTTCCCGGCGCGCTGTCCAACCAGCCTCCGGGCCCGGCCAACGCGCCGCAGCAGGCCGCTCCGGCCGCCGCCGCCCCGGCCGTGGCACCCGGCCAGCCGATCCTCGACGACAACGGCCAGCAGATCATCGACCAGGCCACCGGCAAGCCGATGCTGGCGCCGTACCCGACCGACAAGCGTGACCAGACCACGCGCAACTTCGAGCTGGACCGCTCCATCAGCTACACCAAGCAGCAACAGGGTCGCCTGCGCCGGCTTTCCGTCGCCGTGGTGCTGGATGACCAGGTCAAGGTCAACGCCCAGGGCGAGACCACCCATGTGCCCTGGACCACTGACGAGATCGCCCGCTTCACCCGTCTGGTGCAGGACGCCGTGGGCTTCGATGCCAGCCGTGGCGACAGCGTAAGCGTGATCAACACGCCGTTCGTCGGCGGTGGCGACGAGGTGATCGAACTGCCGTGGTACGAGCAGGTCTGGTTCCAGATGCTGACCTCGGGTCTGAAGCAGCTGTTCCCGGCGTTGCTGATACTGATCCTGGTGTGGTTCGTACTGCGCCCGGTGCTCAACAATATCTCCGGCGGCGGCAAGGGCAAGGACCTGGTCGGCGGCGGTCGCGACGGCGACGTCGAGCTGGGCGAAATGGGTGGATTGTCCGGCGAGCTGTCCGATGATCGGGTGAGCCTCGGCGGGCCGCAAAGCATCCTGCTGCCGAGCCCGAGCGAGGGGTATGATGCACAACTGAACGCGATCAAAAGCCTGGTAGCCGAAGACCCGGGCCGCGTGGCCCTGGTAGTCAAAGAGTGGATCAACGCCGATGAGTGATAACCGCGCTCCCATCAAGCTGACCAAGGTGGACAAGGCCGCCATCCTGCTGCTTTCCCTCGGCGAGACCGATGCCGCGCAAGTGCTGCGCCACATGGGCCCGAAGGAAGTGCAAAAGGTCGGCGTGGCGATGGCGCAGATGCGCAACGTGCACCGCGAGCAGGTGGAGCAGGTGATGGGCGAGTTCGTCGAGATCGTCGGCGACCAGACCAGCCTGGGCGTCGGTGCCGACGGCTACATCCGCAAGATGCTCACCCAGGCCCTGGGCGAGGACAAGGCCAACAACCTGATCGACCGTATTCTCCTGGGCGGCAGCACCAGCGGCCTGGACAGCCTGAAGTGGATGGAGCCGCGCGCCGTGGCCGACGTCATCCGCTACGAACACCCGCAGATCCAGGCCATCGTGGTCGCCTACCTCGACCCGGACCAGGCCGGCGAGGTGCTCAGCCATTTCGACCACAAGGTGCGCCTGGACATCATCCTGCGCGTGTCCTCGCTGAACACCGTGCAACCTTCCGCACTCAAGGAGCTCAACCTGATCCTCGAGAAGCAGTTCGCCGGCAACTCCAGCTCCACCCGCACCACCATGGGCGGCGTGAAGCGCGCGGCGGACATCATGAACTTCCTCGACAGCTCGGTGGAGGGCCAGCTCATGGACTCCATCCGCGAGGTGGACGAGGACCTGTCCGGCCAGATCGAAGACCTGATGTTCGTCTTCGACAACCTGGCGGATGTCGACGACCGCGGCATCCAGGCGCTGATGCGCGAGGTGTCTTCCGATGTGCTGGTGCTGGCCCTCAAGGGCTCGGACGAGGCGATCAAGGAGAAGGTCTTCAAGAACATGTCCAAGCGCGCCGCCGAACTGCTGCGCGACGACCTCGAAGCCAAGGGCCCGGTCCGCGTCAGCGACGTGGAGACCGCGCAGAAGGAAATCCTCACCATCGCCCGCCGCATGGCCGAAGCCGGAGAAATCGTGCTCGGTGGCAAGGGCGGCGAAGAAATGATCTGAGGCGCGCCCGATGGCTACCAAGGAAGCACAGAGCGAGCTGATTCGCGCCAAGGATGTGAACGCCTTCGATCGCTGGTCCCTGCCCAGCTTCGATCCCGAAGGCCCTGCCGTGGTTGCCGAGGAGCCGGACGAGCCCGCCCAGCAGCCGGACGCGCCGGCGATGGCCGAGGCCGCGCCGGTCGCGGAAGCCCCGCAGGCCGTCGAGGATGTCGAGCCGGAGGCCGTCAAGCCGCTGACGCTCGATGAGCTGGAAGCGATCCGCCAGGACGCCTACAACGAAGGCTTCGCCACGGGCGAGAAAGACGGTTTCCACGCCGGCCAGATCAAGGCGCGCCAGGAAGTCGAGGTGGCCACCAACGCGCGCCTGGAGTCCCTGGAAAGCCTCATGGGCCAGCTCATGGCGCCCATCGCCGAGCAGGACCAGCAACTGGAGGAGGCCATGGTGCACCTGGTCGGGCAGATCACCCGGCAGGTCATCCAGCGCGAGCTGGTGATGGACTCCACCCAGATCCGCCAGATCCTCCGCGAAGCGCTCAAGCTGCTGCCCATGGGCGCCAGCAACCTGCGCATCCACATCAACCCGCAGGACTTCGAGCTGGTCAAAGCCCTGCGCGAGCGCCACGAAGAAACCTGGCGCATCCTCGAAGACGAGACCCTGCTGCCCGGCGGTTGCCGCATCGAAACCGAACACAGCCGCATCGATGCCAGCATCGAGACGCGCATGACCCAGGCGCTCAAGCAGCTCTTCGACCAGCAGCGCGAACAGAAGGTGCACACGCCACCGGCCGATATCGCCCTCGACCTGAGCCCGCCGGAACCGCCCCATGCGTCTTGAGCGGACGAGTTTCGCCAAGCGCCTGGGCGGTTACTCCGACGCCGTGCAACTGCCCACCCAGCCCGTGGTGGAAGGGCGCCTGCTGCGCATGGTCGGCCTTACCCTGGAGGCCGAAGGCCTGCGCGCCGCCATCGGCAGCCGCTGCCTGGTGATCAACGACGACAGCTACCACCCGGTGCAGGTGGAAGGCGAAGTCATGGGGTTCTCCGGCAACAAGATCTACCTGATGCCGGTGGGCAGCCTTGCCGGTATCGCCCCCGGCGCCCGCGTGGTGCCGCTGCCCGACACCGGCCGCCTGCCCATGGGCATGTCCATGCTCGGGCGTGTACTCGACGGCGCTGGCCGTGCCTTGGACGGCAAGGGCGGGATGAAGGCCGAAGACTGGGTGGCGATGGACGGCCCGGTGATCAACCCGCTCAACCGTGACCCCATTTCCGTGCCGCTGGACGTCGGCATCCGCTCCATCAACGGCCTGCTCACCGTCGGTCGTGGCCAGCGCCTCGGCCTGTTCGCCGGTACCGGCGTGGGCAAGAGCGTGCTGCTGGGCATGATGACCCGCTTCACCGAAGCGGAAATCATCGTCGTCGGGCTGATCGGTGAGCGGGGTCGCGAGGTCAAGGAATTCATCGAACACATCCTCGGCGAGGAGGGCATCAAGCGCTCCGTGGTGGTCGCCTCGCCCGCGGACGACGCGCCGCTGATGCGCCTGCGCGCCGCCATGTACTGCACGCGGATCGCCGAATACTTCCGCGACAAGGGCAAGAACGTCCTGCTGCTGATGGATTCGCTGACCCGTTTCGCCCAGGCCCAGCGCGAGATCGCCCTGGCCATCGGCGAGCCGCCGGCCACCAAGGGCTACCCGCCCTCGGTGTTCGCCAAGCTGCCCAAGCTGGTGGAGCGGGCCGGTAACGGCGAGAAGGGCGGCGGCTCGATCACCGCCTTTTACACCGTGCTTTCGGAGGGTGACGACCAGCAGGACCCCATCGCCGACGCCGCGCGGGGTGTGCTCGACGGCCACTTCGTGCTGTCCCGGCGCCTGGCGGAAGAGGGGCACTACCCAGCGATCGATATCGAGGCGTCCATCAGCCGGGTCATGCCCCAGGTGGTCAGCCCCGAGCACATGAAGATGGCCCAGCGCTTCAAGCAGCTGTGGTCGCGCTACCAGCAGACCCGCGACCTGATCAGCGTCGGCGCCTACGTCGCTGGCGGCGATGCCGACACCGACCTGGCCATCGCCCGGCAACCGGCCATGGCCAAATACCTCCACCAGGGGCTCAACGAAAGCGAGCCGCTGGCACAGAGCGTCGAGCGCCTCGCCGCGGTGCTGAACACCGGCAGCGCGGGTTGATGAACCATGGCCCGTGACCGCGCCGCGCGTCTCGCTCCCGTCGTGGAGATGGCGCAGAAAGCCGAACGCGATGCCGCCCGCCAGGTCGGGCATTGCCAGGGGTTGCTGGGCCAGGCCGAAGGCAAGCTCGGCGACCTCGAACGCTTCCGCTCCGACTACCAGCAGCAGTGGATCACCCAGGGCAGCCAGGGCGTTTCCGGCCAGTGGCTGACCAACTACCAGCGCTTTCTTTCGCAATTGGAAACGGCCGTCGCCCAGCAGACCCAGAGCGTGGCCTGGCACCGTGACAACCTGGCCAAGGCGCGGGAGGCCTGGCAGCAGCGCTACGCGCGGCTGGAGGGCCTGAAGAAGCTGGTGCAGCGCTACATCGACGAGGCGCGTGCGATTCAGGACAAGCGCGAGCAGAAACTCCTCGATGAACTCTCGCAACGCCTCATCGGGCGCGAGGAACGCTAAATCGCGGTTGCCGAGGCTCCAGGCGGGTGCTAAATCTTCTGCACGCGTTTACATTTCTGATCAAGGAGTCTTGCATGGCCATCACCTCGCTGCCTTCGAGCGACGGGCAAGAGCTGACCATCGTCATCCAGGGACGTTTCGATTTCGGGGCTCACCAGGAATTTCGCGACGCCTACGAGCGCGTGAGCATCAACCCCAAGCGCTATGTGGTCGACCTCAAGGGCACCACCTACCTCGACAGCTCCGCCCTGGGCATGCTGCTGTTGCTGCGTGACCACGCCGGTGGCGACAGCGCGCAGATCCGCCTGGTCAACTGCAACCCCGACGTGCGCAAGATCCTCGCCATCTCCAACTTCGAACAGCTGTTCCAGATTGCCTGACACCGCCATGTCGGCGCGCCTGTCCATTCTCATCGCCGAGGACAACGCGGCCGACCGCATGCTGCTTTCCACCATCGTCAACCGCCAGGGCCACCGCGCCCTGACGGCGGCCAATGGCTTGGAGGCCGTCGCGCTGTTCCAGCAGGAGCAGCCCGACATGGTGCTGATGGACGCGCTGATGCCGGTCATGGATGGCTTCGAGGCCGCGCGGCGGATCAAGCAGCTGGCGGGCGAGGAGCTGGTGCCGATCATCTTCCTCACCTCGCTCACCGAGAACGAAGCGCTGGTGCGTTGCCTGGAAGCCGGCGGCGACGACTTCCTCGCCAAGCCCTACAACCGCGTCATCCTCGAAGCCAAGATCAAGGCCATGGACCGCCTGCGTCGCCTGCAGGAGACCGTCCTGCACCAGCGCGACCTGATCGCCAAGCACAACGAACACCTGCTCACCGAGCAGCGGGTGGCCAAGGCGGTGTTCGACAAGGTGGCCCACTCCGGGTGCCTCAACGCGTCCAACATCCGTTACCTGCAATCGCCCTATGCGTTGTTCAACGGCGACCTGCTGCTGGCCGCGTACAAGCCTTCCGGTGGCATGCATGTGCTGCTGGGCGACTTCACCGGCCACGGCCTGCCGGCGGCCATCGGTGCCATGCCCCTGGCAGAAGTTTTCTACGGGATGACCGCCAAGGGCTACGGCATGGCCGACATCCTCCGCGAGATGAACGCCAAGCTGAAGCGCATCCTGCCGGTGGGTGTGTTCTGCTGTGCGACCCTGCTCAACCTCAGCTTCCAGCGGCGTGTGCTGGAAGTCTGGAATGGCGGCTTGCCCGACGGCTACCTGCGTCGCGCCGATGGCAGCCCGGTGGTGCCGCTGGTATCGCGGCACCTGCCCCTCGGGGTGCTGGAGCCGGCCCAGTTCGACGACAAGTACGAGGTCTACCCGATCGATATCGGCGATCGCGTCTTCCTCTGGTCCGACGGCGTGCTGGAAACCCGCAACGAGGCCGGCGAGCTGTTCGGTGACGAGCGCCTGCGGCGTGTCTTCGCCAGCAATACCGCGCCGGAGCAACTGTTCGACGAGATCCAGCGCACCCTGGCCGCCTTCCGGGGCGAGGCCCAGGACGACGTCAGCATGATCGAGGTGACCCTGGTCGAAGACCTCGAACAGCGCCCGCAGCTGGCGTTCACCGACAGCGGCCAGCTGAGCCCGCTGGACTGGTCGGCCAGCTTCGAATTCCGCGCCCAGACCCTCAAGCGCTTCAACCCCTTGCCCTTCCTCCTGCAACTGCTGCTGGAGGTGCAGGGCCTGCGCGACCAGGGCGGGGCGCTCTACACCGTGCTTGCCGAGCTGTACTCCAACGCCCTGGAGCACGGCGTGCTGGGCCTGGATTCCACGCTCAAGCGCGACGCCCGGGGCTTCGCCGAGTACTACCGCGAGCGCGCCACGCGCCTGGCCGGGCTCGAGCACGGTCATGTACGCATCCACCTCGAGCTGTTGCCGGTGGGCGAGGAGGGCGGCCGCCTGCTGGTGCGGGTCGAGGACAGCGGCAAGGGCTTCGATGCCCAGGCGGTGCTGGCGCGGGATATCGATACGTCGAGTCTGAGCGGGCGTGGCCTGACGCTGGTCAGACAACTTGCCGCGCGCTGCGACTTGCCGGAGGATGGCAGGGGCATCCGCGTGGAGTTCGTCTGGCCACGCCCATCCTGATTCCCATCGTGTCGTTCAAGGAGTGATCCGGTTGTCCGATCTGCATATCGACAATGGCGTACTGGCCGCTTTGCAGGAAGTCATGGAAGACGAGTACCCGGTGTTGCTGGACACCTTCCTGGTCGACTCGGAGGAGCGCGTACGCCTGCTCCACCAGGCCTGCGACCAGCAGGATGCCCAGGCATTGCGCCTCGCCGCGCACAGCTTCAAGGGCAGCTGCAGCAACATGGGCGCGCCCTTGCTGGCGACCCTGTGCAAGCAGTTGGAGGAAAGCGCCCGCCGCGAGCGCCTGGAAGACGCGCCGGACCTGGTCGAACGCATCGAGCGGGAGTTCGCCATCGTGCGCATCCTGTTCCGCTCCGAGCGCCAGCGTTACAGCTTCTGACGCGCTGATTGTCTTCGCGGCCGAAACTTGGCCCGCCCCTTGCAATCCCCCTGGCACGAACCAACCCCTCAGCGGAGAGTGCCCATGCCCGTGGCCCCCGATATTCTTCTGCAGGCGAACCCTGGCGTGAAGACGAAAGTGCAGGCGGCAAAAACCCAGGTCAAGACACCGGAACCCGTCAAGAACGCGGCTCCGAGCTTTGCCCAGGTGTATGCGAAGGAGCAGCAGGCAAAGCCTGTAGAGCGAAACGAGCCGGCGGCCAAGCCCGCCCGCGACAAGCCCGATGACACCCGCAAGGCGGACGATTCGGCGGACAGGCCGGCCAATGACAACACCGGCAAGCCGTCGACGGTTGCCGATAGCGGCAACGGCTTGCCGGCCGACCGCGACAGCGGGAAGGGCAGCGGCGGTGGTGGCGACAGCGCCGACGACAGTGTGGCCGCCAGCGACGGCACCCAGACCGAGGACCCGGTCATTGACCCGCTGCTGCTGATGGCCATGAGCGGCCAGATCGCGCCGCCCGTGATCGAGCCGCCTGCGCCGGAAGTCACCTTGCCCACCGGCTTGCCCAGCGTCGCGGCCACCGCCCAGGGGGCGGCCACGCTGGAGGTCGATGCCCAGGCAGACCCGCTGCAAGGCTTTGCCGGCATGCAGATCGGCCTGCAGACCGAGGGTGAGGGCGACCAGGTGCAGGTGGCGACCACCACCACCGTCACCACGCAGAATTCGGCCAATGCCGGGCAGAACTTCGCCAGCGCCCTGGCCGCCTTCGGTGACAAGACGGCGGAAACGGAAGAAGTCCCGGTGGATATCGAGTTGCCGGTGGCGGAACTCTCCGAGCAGCTCACCCAGGGCCTGGGCGAGAGCAAGTCGGAGATCCGCAGCGAAGTCCTTGACAGCCGCCTCAATGCCATCGGCCAGACGCTCAGTCAGCAGTCGGCCCTGGCCCAGCGCACGCCGGCCCTGGTGCCCGGCCAGCCGGTGGCGATGAATCAGGGTGGCTGGAGCGAAGCGGTGGTCGATCGGGTCATGTGGCTGTCCAGCCAGAACCTCAAGTCGGCCGAGATCCAGCTCGACCCGCAAGACCTGGGGCGCCTGGAAGTGCGCATCAACATGGGCCAGGACCAGACCCAGGTGACCTTCGCCAGCCCCAACGCCGGGGTACGCGAGGCGCTGGAGGGGCAGATGCACCGCCTGCGCGACATGTTCTCCCAGCAGGGCATGAACCAGCTGGATGTGAACGTCTCCGACCAGTCCCTGAACCGTGGCTGGCAGGGCCAGCAGAGCAATGAGGGCGGCAGCGGCCGAGGCAACGGCGGAAGCTCGCACCTCGGCGGTGGCGGCGACGAGGAGATCGCCGTCGGCATCAGCGAGATACGCAGCCCCACGGCAACTGGCGGGCGTGGCCTGGTGGACTACTACGCCTGATCCGCATCCCCGCAATCGTCATGTTCTAGACTGAAGGCGCCCGGTGGCTCGATAAAAAGCCACCGGGCGCCTTTTTTCGTGGGTGACAGCCGCCAAGGACACTGGTATATCCGCTGCGGCGTTTGGTGAGAAGCTGGCATAACACTTGCTCTCAACCCATTGAATGCGGGCATTAACCCGATCAGCGACGGAATTTTGGCATGGCGAAGAAAGAAGCGAAGGCGGATGCGGGCGGTGACGAAAAGCCCGCCGGCAAGAGCAAGCTCAAACTGATCATCCTGCTGACCGTGGTGCTGCTGGTGGTCGTGGGTGCCTCGGTCGGCGCGACCTGGTTCCTGCTGGGCCGTGGTGGCGACGCCAAGAAGGATGAGAAGAAGGACGAGGCCGCTGCCGAGCACGCCGCTCCGGTCAAGCAGATCGCCCTGTACGAGCCCCTGGCGCCGGCCTTCGTGGTCAACTTCAACCAGAACGGCCACCAGCGTTACATGCAGGTCACCGTGGCCCTGATGGGGCGCGACAAGGCCGAGATGGATGCGCTCAAGGAGCACATGCCGGTGGTGCGCAACAAGCTGGTGATGCTCTTCTCCAGCCAGACCTTCGACACCCTGGTCACCCCGGTGGGCAAGGAAATGCTGCGCCAGCAAGCCACTGCCACCATCCAGGAAGTGGCCAAGGCGCAGACCGGCAAGGTGGCGGTCGAGCAAGTGCTGTTCACCAATTTCGTATTGCAGTAGCAGGGGAGACCCATGGCAGTCCAAGACCTGCTTTCCCAGGACGAGATCGATGCGCTACTCCATGGCGTGGACGATGGCCTGGTCGAGACCGAGAACGAAGCGGAACCCGGGAGCGTCAAAAGCTACGACCTGACCAGTCAGGATCGCATCGTCCGTGGACGCATGCCGACCCTGGAGATGATCAACGAGCGTTTCGCCCGCTATACCCGCATCAGTATGTTCAACCTGCTGCGCCGTTCCGCCGACGTGGCGGTAGGGGGCGTGCAGGTGATGAAGTTCGGCGAGTACGTGCACTCGCTGTATGTACCCACCAGCCTCAACCTGGTGAAGATGAAGCCGCTGCGCGGCACCGGCCTGTTCATCCTCGACGCCAAGCTGGTGTTCAAGCTGGTGGACAACTTCTTCGGCGGTGACGGTCGTCACGCGAAGATCGAGGGTCGCGAATTCACCCCCACCGAACTGCGCGTGGTGCGCATGGTGCTGGACCAGGCCTTCGTCGACCTGAAGGAAGCCTGGCACGCGGTGATGGACGTGAACTTCGAGTACATCAACTCCGAGGTGAACCCGGCGCTGGCCAACATCGTCAGCCCCAGCGAAGTGATCGTGGTCTCCACCTTCCACATCGAACTCGATGGTGGTGGCGGCGACCTGCACATCACCATGCCCTATTCGATGATCGAGCCCATCCGCGAGATGCTCGACGCCGGCTTCCAGTCCGATGTCGACGACCAGGACGAGCGCTGGATTAAGGCCCTGCGCGAAGACATCCTCGACGTCAGCGTGCCGGTCGGTGCCACCGTGGTCCGCCGCCAGCTGCGCCTGCGCGACATCCTGCACATGCAGCCGGGCGACGTGATTCCGGTGGAAATGCCCGAGCACATGATCATGCGCGCCAACGGCGTGCCGGCCTTCAAGGCCAAGCTGGGCGCCCACAAGGGCAACCTGGCCCTGCAGATTCTCGATCCGATCGACCGTCAGCGCTGACGGTCGACCCACCCCCTATTTGAGCCAGCCGAGGTCAACCGATGGCAGACGAAGAAAGCACCACCCCCGAGGAACAGGCGCTCGCCGATGAATGGGCGGCGGCCCTGGCCGAGGCGGGCGACGAGGCCAGCCAGGACGACATCGACGCACTGATGAACCAGGGCGGCGGAGCGGCGGCACCGGCCAACCCCCGGGCACCGATGGAAGAGTTCGGCAGCATGCCGCGCTCCAACGCACCGGTGAGCCTGGATGGCCCCAACCTCGATGTCATCCTCGATATCCCGGTGTCCATCTCCATGGAAGTGGGCAACACCGACATCACCATCCGCAACCTGCTGCAGCTCAACCAGGGCTCGGTGATCGAGCTGGACCGCCTGGCCGGCGAGCCGCTGGACGTGCTGGTCAACGGCACGCTCATCGCCCATGGCGAAGTGGTGGTGGTCAACGAGAAGTTCGGCATCCGCCTGACCGACGTGATCAGCCCCAGCGAACGCATCAAGAAACTGCGCTGACGCCATGGGACGACTCCTGATCGCGCTGTTCTGCCTGCCCCTGACGGCGTTCGCCGCAGAGCCGGCAGCGACCGCCTCCGCCACCCCGGCCGCCGTCGCCGCGCCTGCCGTGGCTGCCGCTCCGGTGGTCAATGCCGGGGGCGGCGTCGCGGCGCAGCTCGGGCAGCTGACCATCGGCCTGTTGCTGGTGGTCGGCGTCATCTTCGTGCTCGCCTGGCTGCTGCGCCGGGTCCAGCAGTTGGGTCCCCGTGGCGGCCAGGTGATCAAGCTGGTCTCCAGCCAGGCGCTGGGCCCGCGTGATCGGCTGGTGCTGGTGCAGGTGGGCGGCGAGCAGATCCTCCTGGGCCTCACGCCCGGCCGCATCACCCCGTTGCATGTGCTCAAGGAGCCGGTGCACATGCCCGACGCCGAGCCTGCCACCCCCGAATTCGCCCAGCGCCTGATGGAGCTGCTGGGCAAGGACAAGGACAAGAGCTGATGGGTTACTGGCGCATCCTGATCGCCCTGCTGCTGGCATTCGCGGCACCCCTGGCGCTGGGCGCCGACGATCCGTTGTCGATCTCCGCCATCACGATGTCGACCAACGCCGAAGGCCAGCAGGAGTACTCGGTCAGCCTGCAGATCCTGCTGATCATGACGGCGCTGAGCTTCATCCCGGCGTTCGTCATGCTGATGACCAGCTTCACGCGGATCATCATCGTCTTCTCCATCCTGCGCCAGGCGCTGGGCCTGCAGCAGACGCCGTCGAACCAGATACTCACCGGCATGGCGCTGTTCCTGACGATGTTCATCATGGGGCCGGTGTTCGACCAGGTGAACCGCGACGCCCTGCAGCCCTACCTCAACGAGCAGTTGCCGGCCCAGGAGGCGATCAAGCGCGCCGAGGTGCCGGTGAAGAACTTCATGCTGGCGCAGACCCGCTCCAGTGACCTGGAGCTGTTCGTACGCCTGTCCAAGCGCACCGACATCCAGTCGCCCGACGCCGCGCCGCTGACCATCCTGATCCCGGCCTTCGTCACCTCGGAGCTGAAGACCGCGTTCCAGATCGGCTTCATGATCTTCATCCCGTTCCTGATCATCGACCTGGTGGTGGCGAGCGTGCTGATGGCGATGGGCATGATGATGCTGTCGCCGCTGATCATCTCGTTGCCATTCAAGATCATGCTGTTCGTGCTGGTGGATGGCTGGGCGCTGATCATCGGCACCCTGGCCGGAAGCTTTGGAGGGGTTTAGCCATGACACCCGAAGTCGCCGTCGACCTGTTCCGTGAAGCGCTGTGGCTGACCTGCGTCATCGTCGGCATCCTTGTGGTGCCCAGCCTGGTGGTGGGCTTGATCGTCGCCATGTTCCAGGCCGCCACGCAGATCAACGAACAGACCCTGAGCTTCTTGCCGCGCCTGCTGGTGATGCTCATCTCGCTGATGTGGGCCGGGCCCTGGCTGACCCGCGAGCTGATGGAGTACATGACCAACCTCTACCACAACATCCCCATGTTGATCGGCTGACATGCTGGAGCTGACCACAGCGCAGATCGGCGGCATGGTCGGCAGTTACCTGTTGCCGCTGTTCCGCATCGCCTCGCTGCTGATGACCATGCCGCTGATCGGCACCCAGCTGGTGCCGACCCGGGTGCGCCTGTACCTGGCCCTCGGCATCACCGCGGTGATCGCCCCTTCGCTGCCGCCCATGCCCCCGGTGGACGCCGTCACCCTGCAGGCCTTCCTGCTGATCGCCGAGCAGATACTGGTGGGTGCGGTGATGGGCTTCGCCCTGCAGCTGTTCTTCCACGCCTTCGTCGTCGCCGGACAGATACTCGCGGTGCAGATGGGCCTGGGTTTCGCTTCCATGGTCGACCCCACCAACGGCGTCTCTGTGCCGGTGATCGGGCAGTTCTTCACCATGCTGGTGACCTTGCTGTTCCTGGCCATGAACGGCCACCTGGTGGTGTTCGAGGTGCTCGCCGAGAGCTTCGTCACCTTGCCGGTGGGCGGGGGGCTGATGGTCGAGCACTACTGGACCCTGGCCACCAAGCTGGGCTGGGTGCTCGGCGCCGGCCTGCTACTGGCGCTGCCGGCGATCACCGCGCTGCTGGTGGTCAACATCGCCTTCGGCGTGATGACCCGCGCCGCGCCGCAATTGAACATCTTCTCCATCGGCTTCCCGCTGACGGTCGCCCTGGGCCTGGTGATCATCTGGATCGGCATGGCCGACATCCTCTCCCAGTACCAACTTCTCGCCACCGACGCCTTGCAGCTCCTGCGCGAGCTGGCGAGGGCGCGCTGATGACCTCCCGCTGCGGCTGCACGCCGCCCATTACCCGTCCCGGTCGGTTAGCCGGGCCTTCTGCCGAGGTGCGCCATGGCAGAAAGTGAGAGCGGGGCGGACAAAAGCGAAGAACCCACCGCGAAACGCCAACAGGAGGCGCGCGAGAAGGGGCAGATAGCCCGTTCCAAGGAGCTCAATACCCTGGCCATCACCCTGGGTGGGGCAGGGGGCGTGCTGGCCTCCGGCGGCGGCCTGGCGGACATGATGATGCGCATGATGCAGGCCAACTTCACCCTGCCGCGCGAAGCGCTGATGGACGAGCGCAGCATGGCGCTGTGGCTGTTGCAGTCCGGGCAGATGGCGCTCTCGGCCATCACCCCGTTGCTGGTGACGCTGCTCATCGTCTCCCTGGTGGCGCCCATCTCCCTGGGCGGCTGGCTGTTCTCATTCGAGGCCCTGGCGCCGAAATTCAGCCGCATGAACCCGCTGTCCGGCATCAAGCGCATGTTCTCCATGCACGCGGTGGTGGAGCTGCTCAAGGCATTGGGCAAGTTCGGGCTGATCCTGATGGTGGCGCTGATGGTGCTGTCCTCGGATGCCGACGATCTCCTGGCCATCGCCCACGAGCCCCTGGAGCAGGCCATCCTGCACAGCGTCCAGGTGGTGGGCTGGAGCGCGGTGTGGCTGGCCTGCGGGCTGATCCTCATCGCCGCCATCGACGTGCCGTACCAGCTCTGGGACAACAAGCAGAAGCTGATGATGACCAAGCAGGAAGTGCGCGACGAGTACAAGGACAGCGAGGGCAAGCCCGAGGTCAAGTCGCGCATCCGCCGCATGCAGCGGGAGATGGCCGAGCGCCGCATGATGTCCGCCGTGCCCGAGGCCGACGTGGTGATCACCAACCCGACCCACTTCGCCGTGGCCCTGAAGTACGACCCGGCCAAGGGCACCGCGCCGCTGCTGCTGGCCAAGGGCAACGACTTCACCGCGCTGAAGATTCGCGAGATCGCCCAGGAGCACAAGATCACCGTGCTGGAGTCCCCGGCCCTGGCGCGGGCGGTGTTCTATTCCACCGAGCTGGACCAGGAAATCCCCGCCGGCCTGTACCTGGCGGTGGCCCAGGTACTGGCCTACGTCTACCAGCTCAAGCAGTTCCGTGCGGGCAAGGGCAAGCGTCCTTCGCCACTGACGGAGCCGCCGATCCCCGCCGACCTGCGTCGCGACGACTGATCCTGCGCGCCCTTGCCTGTAGGCAAAGGTCGCCGCGCAACCCTCTGCACCTCAACCTCCGGGAAGTTGGTGAGCTTCTTGCACAAGCCCTGCTGCGCGCATCCGCGCGTCAAAAGATTGAATGGGCGAGGGCTGTGTTTCGCCACTGCTTGAGGGTAGAGATTTGGATCGTTCGCAACTGATCGGCAACGTGCGCGGCAATGTCGCCAGCCTGTCCCGGGGCAACCTGGGGGTGCCGCTGCTGGTGCTGATCATGCTGGGCATGATGATGTTGCCGGTGCCGCCGTTCCTTCTGGACGTGTTCTTCACCTTCAACATCGCACTCTCCATCGTGGTTTTGCTGGTCAGCGTCTACGCCCTGCGCCCGCTGGACTTCGCGGTCTTCCCCACCATCCTGCTGGTCTCGACCCTGCTGCGCCTGGCGCTGAACGTGGCCTCCAGCCGCGTGGTGCTGCTCCACGGCCAGGACGGTCACGACGCCGCTGGCAAGGTGATCCAGGCCTTCGGTGAAGTGGTCATCGGCGGCAACTACGTGGTCGGTGCGGTGATCTTCGCCATCCTGATGATCATCAACTTCGTGGTGGTCACCAAGGGTGCCGGGCGTATCTCCGAGGTGAGCGCACGCTTCACCCTGGACGCCATGCCCGGCAAGCAGATGGCGATCGACGCCGACCTCAACGCCGGCATCATCGACCAGGCCGAAGCCAAGAAGCGCCGCGCCGAAGTCTCCCAGGAAGCCGACTTCTACGGCTCCATGGACGGTGCCAGCAAGTTCGTCCGCGGTGACGCCATCGCCGGCCTGCTGATCCTCTTCATCAACCTGATCGGTGGCATGGCCATCGGCATCATCCAGCACGGCCTGACCTTCGGCGACGCCGGGCGCATCTACTCCCTGCTGACCATCGGTGACGGCCTGGTGGCGCAGATCCCCTCGCTGCTGCTGTCCACCGCCGCCGCGATCATGGTGACCCGCGTTTCCAGCTCCGAAGACATGGGCCAGCAGGTCAACCGCCAGATGTTCGCCTCGCCCAAGGCGCTGGCCGTTTCCGCCGCGATCCTCGTCGCCATGGGCCTGGTCCCGGGCATGCCCCACGTGCCCTTCCTCGGCCTTGGCCTGATCGCCGCCGGCGGTGCCTGGTGGATCTGGCGCAAGAGCCAGAAGGAGAAGGAAGTGGCTGTCCAGGAAGCGCAGCGCCAGCAGGAACTGCTACCGGCCCAGCGTGCCCCGGAAACCAAGGAGCTGGGCTGGGACGACGTCACCCCGGTGGACATGGTCGGCCTGGAAGTCGGCTACCGCCTGATTCCCCTGGTGGACCGTAACCAGGGTGGCCAACTGCTCACCCGCATCAAGGGCGTACGCAAGAAGCTGTCCCAGGAAATGGGCTTCCTCATGCCTTCGGTGCACATCCGCGACAACCTCGACCTGCTGCCCAATGCCTATCGCCTGACCCTGATGGGCGTCAGCGTGGCCGAGGCGGAGGTCTACCCGGACCGCGAGCTGGCGATCAACCCCGGCCAGGTGTTCGGCACCCTCAACGGCATCGCCGCCAAGGATCCGGCGTTTGGCCTGGAGGCCGTGTGGATCGACGGCAGCCAGCGTGACCAGGCGCAGTCCCTCGGCTACACGGTGGTGGACGCCAGCACCGTGGTCGCCACCCACCTCAACCAGATCCTGCACAAGCACGCCCACGAGCTGCTGGGGCACGAAGAAGTGCAGCAGCTCATGCAATTGCTGGCCAAGAGCTCGCCCAAGCTGGCGGAAGAGCTGGTTCCGGGCCTGGTTTCGCTGTCGACCCTGCTCAAGGTGCTGCAGGCGCTGCTGCAGGAACAGGTACCGGTGCGCGACATCCGCACCATCGCCGAGGCCATCGCCAACGTCGCACCGAAGAGTCAAGATCCCGCCGCGATGGTGGCGGCGGTTCGCGTGGCGCTGAGCCGCGCAATCGTGCAAAGCATTGTGGGACTAGAGCCGGAGCTGCCTGTGATCACCCTGGAGCCCAGGTTGGAACAGATATTGCTCAGTAGCATGCAGAAGGCCGGACAAGGCTCCGAGGATGGCATCCTCCTGGAGCCTGGCATGGCCGAGAAGCTGCAACGTTCCCTGGTGGAAGCGGCGCAGCGCCAGGAAATGCTCGGCAAGCAGGCCATCCTGCTGGTAGCCGGGCCGATCCGGGCGATGCTGTCGCGCTTCGCAAGGCTCGCCGTGCCAACCATGCACGTGCTGGCCTACCAGGAAATACCGGACAACAAGCAGGTCACCATAGTCTCGACTGTGGGGCAGAACTAACCGAGGTCACAGGCCATGCAGGTCAAACGCTTCTTCGCTGCGGATATGCGCCAGGCCATGAAACTGGTGCGGGACGAACTGGGCGCGGATGCCTCCATCATCGGTACCCGTCGGGTCGCCGGTGGGGTGGAGATCACCGCCGCGCTCGACTATCCCATGCCGGCTCCCGCGCCGAGCAAGCCCAACCCGGCCCTCGAAGCCGAGCTGCGCCGTACCCAGGCCCGCATCGCCGAGGCCCATGCCGAGCTGAGCAACCGCGGTGGCCAGGCCGACGCCGGCAAGAACCGCCAGCTGGTTGCCGACCGTTCGGACGTGTCTGCGGAAAGCCTTGCCGCCGCCATGCGCCCGCAACGCACCGAGCGTGCCAGCGCCTCGCCGGTGGCGGCACCTGCTGCCCAGCCGAAGGCCCCCGCACCGGCCGCCGCCGACCAACGCAGCCTGGATGCCATGCGTTTCGAGCTCAACGGCCTGCGTGAACTCATTGAAGTCCAGCTGGGCTCCATCGCCTGGGGCCAGATGCAGAGCCGCCGTCCGCAGCAGGCCGGCCTCTGGCGTCGCCTGCAGCGCATGGGCCTGTCTGCTGAATTGTCCCGTGCCCTGATGGAGCGTGTCGCCTCCGTCAAGGATCCGCGCCAGGCCTGGCGCATGGTCCTGGCCCACCTGGCCCACGCCATCCGCACGCCGCAACAGGAGCCGCTGGAAGAGGGCGGTGTGATCGCCCTGGTCGGCCCCGCCGGGATGGGCAAGACCACCACCCTGGCGAAGCTGGCTGCGCGCTACGTACTCAAATACGGCGCCCAGCAGATCGCCCTGGTGAGCATGGACAGCTACCGCATCGGCGCCCAGGAGCAACTGAAGACCCTCGGCCGCATCCTCAACGTGTCGGTGACCCATGTCGATCCCGGCCAGTCCCTGACCCAGGCGCTGGCTCCGCTGGCGCGCAAGCGTGTGGTGCTGATTGACACCGCAGGCCTGCCGGCGACCGATCCTGCGCTTAAAATGCAGTTGGAAACGTTGGCCAGCCGCGGTGTCAAAGCCAGGAACTATCTGGTGCTGGCTGCAACGAGTCAGAGCCAAGTGCTAAAGGCGGCCTACCATAGTTATAAGCGTTGCGGTCTTTCTGGCTGCATCCTGACCAAGCTCGACGAAGCGGCGAGCCTGGGAGAGGTTTTAGGACTGGCTATCGGCCAGCATCTCCCGGTAGCCTATCTCGCTGACGGGCCTCGGATTCCGGATGATCTGCAGATCCCCCGCAGCCACCAGCTGGTGAGCCGTGCAGTGAGTCTGCAGACGCCGGAGGACCCCAGCGAAGAAGCCATGGCCGACCTGTTCGCCGGGCTGTACCAGAACCCGGCCCGCCGAGTCGGATAGAACCCCAGCCACTCCGGATGAGTGGCACGAGCCCGCCAAGTGGCCCAGTCGACGTGAGACAAGGTGTAATAAATGGGTAGTTTGCATCCCGTACAGGTGATTGCCGTAACCGGCGGCAAAGGTGGCGTCGGCAAGACCAACGTGTCGGTGAACCTTTCGCTGGCCCTCGCCGATCTCGGTCGTCGGGTCATGCTGCTGGACGCCGACCTTGGCCTGGCCAACGTCGACGTACTGCTCGGCCTCACCGCCAAGCGCACCCTGGCCGACGTGATCGCCGGCGAGTGCGACCTGCGTGACGTGCTGCTGCAGGGCCCGGGCGGCGTCCGTATCGTGCCGGCCGCCTCGGGCACCCAAAGCATGGTGCAGCTCTCGCCCATGCAGCACGCCGGCCTGATCCAGGCCTTCAGCGAGATCAGCGACAACCTCGACGTCCTGGTGATCGACACCGCCGCCGGCATCGGCGACGCGGTGGTCAGCTTCGTGCGCGCGGCGCAGGAAGTGATCGTAGTCGTGTGCGACGAGCCCACCTCCATCACCGACGCCTATGCTTTGATCAAGCTGCTCAACCGCGATTACGGCATGAGCCGTTTCCGCGTATTGGCCAACATGGCACACAGTCCGCAGGAGGGTCGCAACCTCTTTGCTAAGCTGACCAAAGTGACTGATCGCTTCCTGGATGTGGCCTTGCAATACGTCGGCGCGGTGCCCTATGACGAATCCGTACGCAAGGCCGTGCAGAAGCAGCGCGCGGTTTACGAAGCCTTCCCGCGCTCGAAGTGCGCCCTGGCGTTCAAGGCGATAGCCCAGAAAGTGGACAGCTGGCCCCTCCCGGCCAACCCACGCGGTCATCTGGAGTTCTTCGTGGAGCGCCTGGTGCAGCAACCGATCGCGGATTCGGCCATATGACACCCGCTAGTGGACTTCGTATGTACAACAAGGCACAGGCTAGGGATTCCCAGCACCAGCTGATCGAGCGTTATGCGCCGCTGGTCAAACGTATCGCCTACCACCTGCTGGGCCGCTTGCCGGCCAATGTCCAGGTGGAGGACCTGATGCAGGCCGGCATGATCGGCCTGCTCGAAGCCTCGAAGAAATACGATTCCAGCAAGGGCGCAAGTTTCGAGACCTATGCCGGCATCCGCATCCGCGGTGCCATGCTCGATGAAGTGAGAAAAGGGGATTGGGCACCACGCTCGGTCCATCGCAACACCCGGATGGTGAGCGATGCCATCCGGAAAATTGAGGCAAGAACCGGGCGAGACGCTAAAGATCAGGAAGTTGCGGCCGAACTTGGATTGAGTCTCGAAGATTACTACGGCATCCTGAGCGACACTTTGGGCAGCCGCCTGTTCAGCTTCGACGACCTGTTGCAGGACGGTGAGCATGGCGCGACGCACGAAGACACCGGAGTCACCCATCTCGAACCTTCGAATGATCTGGAAGACGAGCGCTTCCAGGCGGCGCTGGCCGACGCCATCGCCAATCTGCCGGAACGAGAGCGCTTGGTACTGGCGCTGTATTACGACGAAGAGCTGAATTTGAAGGAAATCGGCGAAGTGCTGGGGGTCAGTGAATCGCGGGTCAGCCAGTTGCACAGCCAATGTGCCGCACGCTTGCGGTCGCGGCTGGGTGAATGGCGCGCGCACTGATTGGCACGCCGGTTTTTCGATTGATCGACGCCCCCGTTATTCGGGGGCGTTTAGGACTGTACGGAGGTCGATTTGGACAAGAACATGAAAATCCTCATCGTGGACGATTTCTCGACGATGAGACGCATCATCAAGAACCTCCTGCGTGACTTGGGTTTCACCAATACCGCAGAGGCCGATGATGGCACCACCGCTCTACCCATGCTGCACAGCGGCAATTTCGATTTCCTGGTCACCGACTGGAACATGCCGGGTATGACCGGGATCGATCTGTTGCGCGCCGTGCGTGCCGACGAGCGCCTCAAGCACCTGCCGGTGCTGATGGTGACGGCCGAGGCCAAGCGTGACCAGATCATCGAAGCGGCCCAGGCCGGTGTGAACGGCTATGTGGTCAAGCCTTTCACCGCCCAGGTGCTCAAAGAGAAGATCGAGAAGATCTTCGAACGGGTCAACGGCTGATGCCAGTCGCGAGGACGCCATGGACCAAAAAGATTCCCAACCGGGAGACCTTGAGTCGACCCTGAAAAACCATGCGCGCGAGCTGGTCGATACCCTTGAAAAGGGCAATTTCGGCGATGCCGTGCAACTCATCCATGAACTCAACAAGGTCCGTGATCGCGGGCTTTACCAAGAGGTCGGCAAGCTGACGCGCGAGTTGCACACCGCGATCGTCAACTTCCAGATCGACCCGCACCTGCCCCATGCCACCGAGGTTTCGCAGATCGCCGACGCCACGGATCGTCTTTCCTACGTGGTGAAGATGACCGAGAAGGCCGCGAACCGGACCATGGACCTGGTGGAGGAGAGCGCACCGCTGCTCAACGGCCTAGGCGATGAAGCCCAGAGCCTGGGAGAGGAGTGGGGCCGCTTCATGCGTCGGGAAATTGGCGCGGACGCCTTCCGCGACCTGGCCAAGCGCATCGAGACTTTCCTTGCTCGCAGTCAACGCGACACCGAACAGCTTTCGTCGAGGATGAACGACATCCTCCTTGCCCAGGACTATCAGGATCTCACCGGCCAGGTGATCAAGCGCGTCACCCAACTGGTCACCGAGGTCGAGAGCAACCTGGTGAAATTGGTACTGATGGCCAGCGATGTCGATCGCTTCGCTGGTATCCACCACGACCGTGCGGAGATCGTGGCTGAAAAAGAAAAACAAAAAGAGCCTTCCAGGGGTGAAGGTCCGCAGATCAATGCCGATAAGCGTGATGATGTCGTGTCCGGTCAGGTCGATGTCGATGATCTGTTATCCAGCCTTGGATTCTAGGGAGCAACCGAATGAGCTTCGACGCCGATGAAGAAATCCTCCAGGACTTCCTGGTTGAGGCCGGCGAAATATTGGAGCAATTGTCCGAACAGCTGGTCGAGCTCGAGAGCCGTCCGGACGATATGGATCTGCTCAATGCCATTTTCCGCGGCTTCCACACGGTCAAGGGTGGTGCCGGCTTCCTCCAGCTGAATGCGCTGGTGGAGTGCTGCCACATCGCCGAGAACGTCTTCGACATCCTGCGCAAGGGCGAACGCCGTGTGACGGCGGAGCTCATGGACGTGGTCCTGCAAGCGCTGGACACGGTCAACGAGATGTTCAGCCAGGTACGCGAGCGCGCCGAGCCGACGCCGGCCACGCCTGAGCTGCTGGCTGCCCTGGCGCGCCTGGCCGAGCCGGGTGGTGACGAGGCGGCCGAGCCGGAATACGAGCCCGAGCCCGAGCCAGAACCGGAGCCCGCTGCGGAAGTCGAAGCCGCGTCCGGCGATATCACCGACAGCGAGTTCGAACAGCTGCTCAACGTGCTCGATGAGCCCGCTGCCGAGTCGAGCGCCAGTGCGGCCTCATCGGCCGTTGCCGGTGCTGACGAAATCAGCGACGACGAGTTCGAAGCGCTGCTCGACCAACTGCACGGCAAGGGCAAGTTCGTGGCCGAGCAGGCCCCTGCTGCGCCTGCCAAGGCCGCCGCTCCGGCGCCCGCGCCTGCAGCACCTGCCGGTGGCGGTGACGAGATCAGCGACGACGAGTTCGAAGCACTGCTCGATCAACTGCACGGCAAGGGCAAGTTCGTGGCCCCGGCTGAGGTCGAGGCACCTGCACCCGCTGCCAAGGCCCCCGAGGCGCCTGCCGCCGCCGGTGCCGGCGAAAACATCACCGACGACGAATTCGAAGCGCTGCTCGACCAGCTCCACGGCAAGGGCAAGTTCGTTGCTGAAGCCGCGGAGGCAGCCCCTGCCAAACCGGCTGCGCCGGCCAAGCCCGCTGCCGCTCCGGCCGCCAAGCCTGCCGCCGCGAAACCGGCTGCAGCACCCAAGGCTGCCGAACCGGCCAAGCCCGCTGCCAAGCCTGCGGCCGCTCCTGCGCCTGCCGCGGGTGGCGACAAGGCCGCTTCCGCCGCCAGCGAGGCCGAGACCACGGTACGCGTCGACACCGCGCGCCTGGACGAGATCATGAACATGGTCGGCGAGCTGGTACTGGTGCGTAACCGCCTGGTGCGCCTGGGTCTGAACAGCGGCGACGAGTCCATGGCCAAGGCCGTGTCCAACCTCGATGTGGTCACCGCCGATCTGCAGACCGCGGTCATGAAGACCCGCATGCAGCCGATCAAGAAAGTCTTCGGCCGCTTCCCGCGCCTGGTCCGCGACCTGGCGCGCAACCTGAAGAAAGAGATCAACCTCGAGCTGGTGGGTGAAGAGACCGACCTCGACAAGAACCTGGTCGAAGCACTGGCCGACCCGCTGGTCCACTTGGTGCGCAACGCCGTCGACCACGGCGTCGAGACGCCCGAGGAGCGCGAGGCCGCCGGCAAGCCACGCACCGGCCGCGTGGTGCTTTCCGCCGAACAGGAAGGCGACCACATCCTTCTGATGATCACCGACGACGGCAAGGGGATGGACGCCAATATCCTCCGCGCCAAGGCGGTGGAGAAGGGGCTGCTGGACAAGGACGCCGCCGACCGCCTGACCGATCTCGAGTGCTACAACCTGATCTTCGCCCCGGGCTTCTCGACCAAGACCGAGATTTCCGACGTCTCCGGCCGCGGTGTCGGCATGGACGTGGTGAAGACCAAGATTTCCCAGCTCAACGGCACGGTCAACGTGTTCTCGCAGAAGGGGCAGGGCTCGAAGATCGTCATCAAGGTGCCGCTGACCCTGGCGATCATGCCGACCCTGATGGTGATGCTGGGCAATCAGGCCTTCGCCTTCCCGCTGGTCAACGTCAACGAGATCTTCCACCTCGACCTGTCGCGCACCAACGTGGTGGACGGCCAGGAAGTGGTGATCGTGCGCGACAAGGCACTGCCGCTGTTCTACCTCAAGCGCTGGCTGGTGCGTAACGCTGCCCACGAGGAACAGGGCGAAGGCCATGTGGTGATCCTCTCCGTGGGCACCCAGCGCATCGGCTTCGTGGTGGACCAGCTGGTCGGCCAGGAAGAGGTGGTGATCAAGCCCCTGGGCAAGATGCTCCAGGGCACTCCCGGCATGTCCGGCGCCACCATCACCGGCGATGGACGCATCGCCCTGATTCTCGACGTGCCGAGCATGCTCAAGCGCTACGCGCGCCGCGGTTGATCGTTTAGGCGGCCTCGGTGGCCGCCTGTTAGGAGTGTTTATGGCAGTCAAGGTTCTGGTGGTTGATGACTCCGGTTTCTTCCGCCGTCGTGTCTCGGAGATTCTGTCCGCCGACTCCAATATCCAGGTGGTCGGTACCGCCACCAATGGCCGCGAGGCCATCGATCAGGCGCTGGCGCTCAAGCCGGACGTGATCACCATGGACTACGAGATGCCGATGATGGACGGCATCACCGCGGTGCGGCACATCATGCAGCGCTGCCCGACCCCCGTGCTGATGTTCTCCTCCCTGACCCACGAAGGCGCCCGGGTGACCCTCGACGCCCTCGATGCGGGTGCGGTGGATTTCCTGCCGAAGAACTTCGAGGACATCTCGCGCAACCCCGACAAGGTCAAGCAACTGCTCTGCGAGAAGGTGCACAGCATCGCCCGCAGCAACCGTCGCTACAGCAGCTACAGCCCGGCACCGGCGGCTCCGTCTCCTGCGCCCAGCCACGCTGCGCCCGCGCCGGCCCCGTCGCGCCCCAGCGCCGGTGTCGCCCCTGCGCCGGCTTCCAGCTCGGGCGGTTCTTCCAGCCCGGCTCCCAAGCGCAAGTCATACAAGCTGGTGGCCATCGGCACGTCCACTGGCGGCCCGGTGGCCCTGCAGCGGGTGCTGACCCAGCTGCCCGGTAACTTTCCGGCGCCCATCGTCCTGATCCAGCACATGCCGGCGGCTTTCACCAAAGCCTTCGCCGAGCGTCTCGACAAGCTCTGCCGGATTTCCGTCAAGGAAGCCGAGGACGGTGACGTGCTGCGCCCCGGCCTGGCCCTGTTGGCGCCCGGTGGCAAGCAGATGATGGTCGACGGCCGTGGCACCGTGCGCATCCTTCCGGGTGACGAGCGGCTGAACTACAAGCCCTGCGTCGACATCACCTTCGGCTCGGCGGCCAAGGCCTATAACGACAAGGTCCTGGCGGTGGTGCTCACCGGCATGGGCGCCGATGGCCGGGAAGGCGCGCGCCTGCTCAAGCAGGGCGGCAGCCAGGTCTGGGCGCAGGATGAAGCCAGTTGCGTGATCTACGGCATGCCCATGGCCATCGTGAAGGCCAACCTGGCCGACGCCGTCTACGGGCTCGACGATATCGGCAGGCACATAGCCGAGGCGTGCCTGTAATGGAGAACGCGCGTCAATGGATGTACTGAGCGTTGTCGGCGTCATACTTGCGCTCGTCGCCATCATCGGCGGCAACTACCTCGAAGGTGGCCACGCGGGGGCGTTGCTCAACGGCCCCGCTGCGCTGATCGTGGTGGGCGGTACCCTCGGGGCTGCGTTCCTGCAGACCCCGATGAGTGTGTTCAAGCGGTCCCTGGTGACCATTCGCTGGATCATCTTCCCCCCGCAGATCGACCTGGCCGGCGGCATCAATCGCGTGGTCGGCTGGAGCATGGCTGCCCGCAAGGAAGGCCTGCTGGGCCTCGAGCCCATCGCCGATTCCGAGCCGGACCCGTACGCCCGCAAGGGCCTGCAGCTGCTGGTGGACGGTGCCGAACCGGAAGCCATCCGCAGCATCCTCGAGGTGGACCTCTACACCCAGGAAGCCCGTGATATCCAGGCCGCCAAGGTGTTCGAAAGCATGGGCGGCTACGCGCCGACCATCGGCATCATCGGTGCGGTGATGGGCCTGATCCACGTCATGGGCAACCTGGCGGACCCCAGCCAGCTGGGCGGCGGCATCGCCGTGGCCTTCGTCGCCACCATCTACGGCGTCGGCTTCGCCAACCTGCTGCTGCTGCCCATCGGTAACAAGCTCAAGTCCATCGCCATGCGCCAGTCGCGCTACCGGGAGATGCTGCTCGAAGGCATCCTCTCCATCGGCGAGGGCGAGAATCCCCGCTCCATCGAGTTGAAGCTGCAAGGCTTCATGGATTGATGGAGGCGATATGGCCCGCAGACGTCACCAGGAAGAACACGAGAATCACGAGCGTTGGCTGGTCTCCTACGCGGACTTCATCACCCTGCTGTTCGCCTTTTTCGTGGTGATGTACTCCATCTCCTCGATCAACGAAGGCAAGTACAAGATCCTCTCGGAGACCCTCACCGGCGTCTTCAACCAGCCGGATCGTTCGATCAAGCCGATCCCCGTTGGCGATGAGCGTCCGCGTACCACCGAAGCGGACAAGTCCATGACCGACAGTGGCTCCAGCGACACGCCGAGCGCGGCCACCGATCCGCTGCAGGAGATCAGCCAGGACATCAACGAGGCCTTTGGCGAGCTGATCAAGGACGGGCAGATGACGGTTCGCGGCAATGAGCTGTGGGTGGAGATCGAGCTCAACTCCAGCCTGCTGTTCCCCAGCGGCGACGCGATACCGGCGAACGAGGCCTTCACCCTGATCGAGAAGGTGGCCAAGATCCTGGCGCCCTACGAAAACCCGGTGCACGTAGAAGGTTTCACCGATAACCTGCCGATCAATACGGCGAACTATCCTTCCAATTGGGAGCTGTCTACGGCACGGGCCTCGAGCATCGTGCGCATGCTCTCGATGGATGGCGTGAACCCGGCGCGCCTGGCCGCGGTCGGCTATGGCGAGTTCCAGCCGGTGGCGGACAATGCGACGGCCGAAGGGCGCGGGCGCAACCGGCGCGTGGTATTGGTGGTGTCGCGCAACCTGGACGTGCGTCGTGCGGTTAGCGGCGTAGGCAGCGCCAATGCAAAACCGGATGGCGCCCTGCAGCGTGCTGGCACGCAACCTGCACCAGCGCCAGAAGCGAGGCCCCCAGCAGCGGGGGCCGTCAATTCCCCGTCGCCGGCCCCAGCGGGCGGACAATGATTCTCGGCAAGGCGGCGTTTCTGCCGGGAGGATGAAGAACATGAGAGTTTGGGCGGTAGCCAATCAAAAGGGTGGAGTGGGCAAGACCACCTCGTCGATCGCACTGGCGGGCCTGCTGGCCGATGCCGGCAAGCGCGTGGTCGTGGTCGACCTCGACCCCCACGGTTCCATGACCAGCTACTTCGGGCATGACCCGGACACCCTGGAACACAGCTGCTTCGACCTGTTCCTGCACCAGGGCACGGTGCCCGATGGCCTGCCGCGCCAACTGCTGCTGCAGACCAGCCACGAACGCATCTCGCTGCTCCCCTCCAGCACCGCGCTGGCCACCCTGGAGCGCCAGTCGCCCGGGCAGAACGGCCTGGGCCTGGTGATCGCCAAGAGCCTGGCGCAGCTGTGGCAGGAATTCGACCACGCCATCATCGACAGCCCGCCGCTGCTGGGCGTGCTGATGGTCAACGCCCTGGCCGCCAGCCAGCAGCTGGTGATCCCGGTGCAGACCGAGTTCCTCGCCGTCAAAGGCCTGGAGCGCATGGTCAGCACCCTGGCGATGATCAACCGCTCGCGCAAGCAGGCGCTGCCCTACACCATCGTGCCGACCCTGTTCGACCGCCGTACCCAGGCCTCCCTGAATACCCTGCGGGTGCTGCGCAATTCCTACCCCGAGCACCTGTGGCCGGCCTATATCCCGGTGGACACCCGCCTGCGCGATGCCAGCCGCGCCGGGGTGACGCCGTCGCAATACGATTCCAACAGCCGCGGGGTGATCGCCTATCGCGCGCTGCTCAAGCATTTGCTCAGTCAGCAACTGGCCGCCCAGGTAGCCTGAAATGACCGACTATGCTGAACTGCATACCTCAAGTCCCGCAGCCTTGCTGCCGATAGACTGTGGAGTCCACTCCTGCAGGTCCCATCCATGAGCCGTACCGTCGCCACCGCCACAAGGCCGCAGCTGGCCTTGCAGTCCTACCTCGATTCCCTGCTGCAGGAAGCGGCCGTCGAATTCGCCGACAGCATCAGCCTGGACGAGTTCGAGGCTGCCGTGCTGGAGGAACAGGTTCGTGATGCCCGGCTGACCGTCAAACCGGTGATCGCCGCCGTGCCGGCCCCGGCGCCTGCCCCGATCGCCGCGGCGGTCTCGGCGCCTGCGCCCGTGGCCAGGCCGGTGCTGGAGGCCACGCCGCTGCGCACCCTGGTCGCCGCGCCGACGGAGCTGCGTACCGAGGTCAAGCCCGTAGCGCCGGCGCCTGTCCCACCGCCTGCCGCCCCCATTGCCCCTGTGACGCCAGTCGCCCGCCCGACCCTGGTGGAGCCGGTGGCCGAGCTGAAGACCGCCAACGCGCCGCTGCTGGACAGCGAGCCGGTGGCCTCCGACGGCCGCCCCAGCTGGGCTGAAGAACCCTTCGAGTGCCTGCTGTTCGATGTCGCCGGCCTCACCCTCGCGGTGCCGCTGGTGTGCCTGGGCTCCATCTACCCGCTGGCCGGCCAGGAACTCACGCCGCTGTTCGGCCAGCCCGACTGGTTCCTCGGCATCCTGCCGAGCCAGGGGGGCAACCTGAAGGTGCTCGACACCGCGCGCTGGGTCATGCCGGACCGCTACCGCGATGATTTCCGCGAAGGCTTGCAGTACGTTATCTCCGTCCAGGGCTACGAGTGGGGCCTGGCCGTGCACCAGGTGAGCCGTTCCATCCGCCTGGACCCGAGCGAAATCAAATGGCGCAGCCAGCGGACCCAGCGTCCGTGGCTCGCCGGTACCGTGATCGAACACATGTGCGCGTTGCTGGACGTCGCCGCCCTGGCTGAACTGATCGCCAGTGGTGCCGTCAAGAAGATGTCGCTCAACTGAACACCTGCGCCTCGCGAAAGCGCGGCGCTCCGGATTTGAAACAAGCGGGCAGAACCCGCGAACGCCGCCCCGGGCGGTTCAAGAAGAGGCTAGGGAACATGAAGAAATCGTCAGGGCAAGGTTCCGAAGATCCCATCCTGCAATGGGTGACTTTCCGCCTGGATAACGAGACCTACGGCATCAACGTGATGCAGGTCCAGGAAGTCCTGCGTTACACCGAGATCGCGCCGGTCCCGGGTGCTCCGAGCTATGTGCTGGGCATCATCAACCTGCGCGGTAACGTGGTCACCGTGATCGACACCCGCCAGCGCTTCGGCCTGGATTCGGCGTCGGTCACCGACAACACCCGCATCGTCATCATCGAGGCGGACAAGCAGGTCGTGGGCATCCTCGTCGACAGCGTCGCCGAAGTGGTCTACCTGCGTCAGTCCGAGGTCGAGACCGCGCCCAACGTGGGCAACGAGGAATCGGCCAAGTTCATCCAGGGCGTCTGCAACAAGAACGGCGAGCTGCTGATCCTGGTCGAGCTGGACAAGATGATGAGCGAGGAAGAGTGGTCGGAGCTGGAGAGCATCTGACGTGCTGATCGAGATCGCGCTGCTGGTCCTGGCGGTCGCTTGTGCAGCCCTCGCAGTCACCTGCGTGCGGCTGCAGAAGGGGCAACGCCTGGCGGCCGAGGAGCAGGCCAAGCGCGATGCGGTGCGCGACCAGCGCATCAAGGAGCTGGCGCGTCGGCTCGACGCCTACCTCAGCGGCTCCATCCGCATGGGCGAGGAGCTGCACGAGCTGCGCCGCGTGGTGGCGCCGCTGCCGGACAAGGTCAGCCAGATCGAGCAGCGCGACCCCAGCAGCCTGTCCTTCACCCAGGCCGCGCGCCTTGCCGGCATGGGTGCCAGCGTCGATGACCTGACCCATTCCTGTGGCCTGACCCAGGCCGAGGCCGAGCTGGTCAGCAAGCTGCAATTGGCCCGCAAGCAGAAACAAGGCTGAACCCCGCTTTAACTCCCTCCTGCTCTAACGAACGCGCCCGCTCTGAACCAATAGTTCCAAGGCCGGCGCCCCTCGCTGCCTAAGCTCAAGACTCGGGTCCCGATTCCGCGAGCGCCGCCATGCGTGTTCTGTCCTTCCTGCTGCTTTGCGTTCTGCCCCTGGCCCAGGCCGAGGAGGCGCCCCTGCGCGTCAAGGGCGCGACCACGGTCAACGTGCTCCAGGCCAAGCGGCTATATGACTACGGTGCGCTGTTCATCGATGTGCGGCCTTCGGCGGAATGGAGCTGGGGCCATGTGCACGGGGCGGTGCACCTCGACCTGGCCGACCGCTTCGCCGGGCTGGCCATGCCCCACTGGCCCCGGCACGTGCCCCTGGTCATCTACTGCGACAGCGACGTCTGCCCCCGTGGCGCCTTGGCGGCGCAGCTCGCCGTGAGCTGGGGCTACAAGCAGGTGTTCTACTTCCGCGAGGGCTATTTCGCCTGGCAACTGCTGGACTTCCCCCTGGGCAAGGGGGTGGAAGGCGAGGTGCTGGCCCTCAGCCCCTAGGGCCGCCCAGCAGCGGTACCGGTGGGGTGACGTCGCGCTCGCCGTCGGCGACGAAACCGGCGGGGCACTTGCCCTTGAGGTACCAGGCGAAGGCGATGATTTCGGCGAGGGTGCGATACAGCGCCTCGGGAATCGCCTCGCCCAACTCCATGCGCGCCAGCAGGCGCACCAGTTCGGCGTTCTCATAGATCGGCACTTCGTATTCGCGGGCGATGGCGAGAATCGCTTCCGCCAGCTCGTCGTCGCCCTTGGCGGTGAGGCTCGGGGCGGAGACACCGTCGTAGGACAGGGCGATGGCCTGGCGCGGCTGCTTGGCCTGGGTCATTGCGGGTTGCTCCGGGGGCGCGGGAAGGAGAGGGGGCTCATGCGGTTTCGTCCACCCAGCGCTGTTGCAGGTTGGTACGCGGGCCTTGCGGCGGTATGCCCTGGCGGCAGGCCAGCTCGCTGACTTCGAGGCCGGCGGAAACCAGGCGCTCGCGCAGGTTGGGCAGCTCGCCGTCGATCAGGCTGGCGGTGCGGGCCCGTTCGGCCCAGAGCTGGCTGGAGATGGCGCCGCGCAGCAATTGCGCCTGCACCTGCAGCGGCCCCAATGGCTCCATGTCGAACGCCAGCTCGATGCGCCACAGGGTGTCCTTCTGTTCTTCCTTGCTGCGTTTCTGCGGGCTTTGCTCCTGCTGCACCTTGACCTGCAGGGGCACGATGTCCTGGTTGTTGCGCATGGGCAGTTCCAGCTGCCAGGTGGTCAGCAGGTTGCCCTCGGGGGTCATCTGCGACTGGGCCAGGCTCGACAGCTGGTGGGTCTGCAGGCGCGAGACCGCAGCGGCGGCCATCTTCAGCAGCAGCTCCAGGTCACCTTCGCCTTCGGCCTGCTGCGCCAGGCGCGAGGGCAGGGGAAAGCTCAGTGCCTGCTGGCGGGCGCTGGCCTGGCCGAGGGAGCCCAGGGCGCTGCGGATGAAGGCCGGCAAGGCCTGGGCCATGGCGTTGCTGGCGCCGGCGGTGGGCAGTGCGGCCGGGCCATTGGGCAGGTTGGGCAGCAACTGGGCGATCAGGCGCAGCAGGTTGCCCTTGATGTCCTGGCCGAGGGCCGCGCCGTGGCCGGCCAGCAGCCGGGCCTCCAGCAGCGCGCCGCTGTTTTCCATGGCCTTGGCCAGGAGCTTGGAGTCACTGAGCTGGGCCGCGTCGGGCAAGCTGTTCAGCAGCCGGTCGACGGTGCCGCGAAGGTTGCTCGGCAGCTCGTCGCCCATGCCCTTCAAGGCTTGTACCAGGCCTTCCAGTGAGCCCTGGCGGCTTTGCTGGTTGGCCAGTTGCTGGGTCAGGGCGAGCTGGTCGAGCTGGGCGGAGAGGGGGAGGAACTGCAGCGACTGGCTGCTCTGCACCTGGGCACTCAGCAGGCTGCCGAGGGGCAGCGGCAGCGGGCCTTCCACCGCCATCTGGCGGCCGGCCAGGGGGGTATTGATCAGGTTGATCAGCGAGCGATAGACCGTGGTGCGCGCTTCGGCCAGTTGCTCGCTGGAAACCACCTTGCCCTGCACCAGGGTACCCACCGGCAGCTGGTCGAGGTCGATGCTGTCCAGCGCTGCGGTGCCGCCGGGTTGCAGGGCCACCATCAGCTTGGTTTCCGAGACGGCGGTGACGTTGATCAGGCTGCCCTGGGCCAGGGGGCGGTTGCTGCTGGCTTCCACCGTGGTCTGCTGGCCACCGTTGAGCGTGAGCTTGAGCAGCACCTGGAAGCTGTTCTGTGCCGACTCCTTGACGCTCACCACTTCCGCGTCCGCGCTTTCCCCCGCCGAGAGCAGGCCGTTGATCGGTTGCAGCAGCTTGATCGCGGCTTCCGCGACCGTTTGCACGGGGCGGCTGGCCGGTGGTGTGGCGCTGATGGGGCGCGAGGTGCTGATCTCGGTCATCAAAGGGTTACAACCTGTTGAAAGCCCCCTTCGGGGGCCGTGGATGACATGTATAATGCCGCCCCGTCCGGGCCGGGCGCTGTTTTGCGCGTACCTGAGTATAGCGGCCGGCACCTCCATGACTTGAGTTCCCCCCAGGGTATCCGTTGCCGTGACCAGTCCTTATCTCGAGACCCACGATCTCGCCTGCGAGCGCGACTGGCGCATGCTGTTCGAGCGGCTCGACCTGCGCCTCGGCCATGGCGAGATGCTGCAGGTGGCCGGCCCCAACGGCAGCGGCAAGACCAGCCTGCTGCGCCTGCTCTGCGGGCTGATGCAGCCCACCGCCGGCGAAGTACGGCTGAAGGGCGTCGCCCTGGCCGGGCAGCGCGGTGAACTGGCCCGCGAACTGCTCTGGATCGGCCATGCCGCCGGCATCAAGGGGCTGCTCAGCCCCGAAGAGAACCTCGCCTGGCTCTGTGCCCTGCACCAGCCGGCCAGCCGCGATGCCATCTGGCAGGCGCTGGACGCGGTAGGCTTGCGCGGCTTCGAAGATGTGCCCTGCCATACCCTGTCCGCCGGCCAGCAGCGCCGCGTGGCCCTGGCGCGCCTCTACCTCGATGCGCCGCCGCTGTGGATCCTCGACGAACCCTTCACCGCCCTCGACAAGCAGGGCGTGGCGCAACTGGAAGAGCACCTGGCGCAGCACTGCGATAACGGCGGCCTGGTGGTGTTCACCACCCACCACAGCATGAGCCGCGTTCCCGCCGGCTACCGCGAACTCGACCTGGGGCGACGCGCCGCATGATCCGTGTATTCAGCCTGGTCGTGGCCCGTGAGGCGCGCTTGCTGTTCCGCCGACCGGCGGAGCTGGCCAACCCCCTGGTGTTCTTCGCTATCGTCATCGCTCTGTTCCCCCTGGCCGTCGGCCCGGAGACGCAATTGTTGCAAAGCCTTTCTCCGGGGCTGGTCTGGGTGGCGGCCCTATTGGCCGTCCTGCTCTCGCTGGACGGGCTTTTCCGCAGTGATTTCGAAGATGGCTCGCTTGAACAGTGGGTCGTTTCGCCGCACCCCCTGCCGCTTCTGGTTTTGGCCAAGGTGCTGGCACACTGGCTTTTTTCCGGGCTGGCATTGGTACTGCTGGCGCCCCTGCTGGCGCTGATGCTGGGCCTGCCAGCGCGCTGCCTGCCGGTGCTGCTCGGCTCGCTGCTGCTGGGAACGCCGGTGCTGAGCCTGCTCGGCGCCGTCGGTGCGGCCCTGACCGTGGGCCTCAAGCGCGGCGGGCTATTGCTGGCGCTATTGATTCTGCCGCTGTACATCCCGGTGCTGATTCTTGGCAGCGGGGCGATGCAAGCGGCCCTGCAAGGACTGCCTGCAGTCGGCCACCTGTTGTGGCTGGCCTGCCTCACCGCTCTGGCGGTGACCCTGACTCCCTTTGCCATAGCCGCCGGCCTGACCATCAGCGTCGGCGAATAAGAAACAGAGTTGCCTGATCATGAGAAAGCTGTTGAAAAACGTAGCGAGCGCAGCCGAGACAAGGCGAAAGCAGGCGAGGGCGCGGAGTTTAGTCGCCCTAAATGAGCAGCCCGAGCCTGCTTTCAACGCAGTACCGGCAAGCGCAGTAGTTTTGAGGCAGCTTTCATGAACTGGACCTGGTTCCACAAGCTGGGCTCGCCCAAATGGTTCTACGAGATCAGCGGCCGCTGGCTGCCCTGGTTCGCCTGGGCGGCGGGCATCCTGATCACCGCCGGCCTGGTCTGGGGCCTGGCCTTCGCGCCGCCGGACTACCAGCAGGGCAATAGCTTCCGCATCATCTACATCCACGTGCCGGCCGCCTTCCTGGCGCAGTCCTGCTACGTGATGCTGGCGGTGTGCGGCGTGGTCGGGCTGGTGTGGAAGATGAAGCTCGCCGACGTCGCCTTGCAGGCCGCCGCCCCCATCGGCGCCTGGATGACCGCCATCGCGCTGCTTACCGGTGCCATCTGGGGCCGCCCGACCTGGGGCGCCTGGTGGGTCTGGGATGCCCGACTGACGTCGATGCTCATCCTCCTTTTCCTCTACTTCGGTGTCATTGCCCTGGGCCAGGCGATCAGCAATCGTGACAGCGCCGCCAAGGCCTGCTCGGTGCTGGCCATCGTCGGCGTGATCAACATCCCGATCATCAAGTACTCGGTGGAGTGGTGGAACACCCTGCACCAGCCGGCGACCTTCACCGTGACCGAGAAGCCGGCCATGCCTGCCGAGATGTGGGTGCCGCTGCTGATCATGGTGCTGGGCTTCTACTGCTTCTTCGCCGCGGTCCTGATGATGCGCATGCGCCTCGATGTGCTGCGCCGCGAGGCGCGGGCCAGCTGGGTCAAGGCCGAGGTCAAGGCACTGGTGGAGAAGGCATCGTGAATTTCGCGTCGTTCGGTGAGTTCATCGCCATGGGCCATCACGGCCTCTATGTCTGGAGCGCTTACGGCATCAGCCTGGCCATCCTGATTCTCAACGTCGCGCTGCCGCTGCTGGCGCGCCGTCGCTACCTGCAAGACGAGGCGCGTCGTTTGCGCCGGGAGGAGTCGAAGTGAATCCGATCCGCAAGAAGCGCCTGTTCATCATCCTGGCCATCCTGGCCGGTGTGGGAATCGCCGTGGCGCTGGCGTTGTCGGCGCTGCAACAGAACATCAACCTGTTCTACACCCCCACGCAGATCGCCAACGGCGAAGCGCCCAAGGACACCCGCATCCGCGCGGGCGGCATGGTCCGCGACGGTTCGGTGCAACGCTCGCAGGACTCCCTCGAGGTGCAGTTCGTGGTCACCGACTTCGCCAAGGACGTGACCATCCGCTACCACGGCATCCTTCCGGACCTGTTCCGCGAAGGGCAGGGCATCGTCGCCCTGGGCAAACTGGACGCTGACGGCGTGCTGGTGGCCGATGAAGTGCTGGCCAAGCACGACGAGAAGTACATGCCGCCGGAAGTGACCAAGGCGCTGAAAGAAAGCGGCCAGATGGCCCCCGCGAAGAAAGAGGGCTGACCCATGATTCCCGAACTCGGCCACCTGGCCCTGATCCTCGCCCTGTGCATGGCCGCCGTGCAGGCGACCCTGCCGCTGATCGGCGCCTGGCGCGGCGACCGCCAATGGATGAGCCTGGCCCAGCCGGCGGCCTGGGGGCAGTTCGCCTTCCTCGCCTTCGCCTTCGGTTGCCTCACCTACGCCTTCATGGTCGACGACTTCTCCGTCTCCTATGTGGCCAGCAACTCCAACAGCGCGTTGCCCTGGTACTACAAGTTCAGCGCCGTATGGGGCGCCCACGAGGGCTCGCTGCTGCTCTGGGCGCTGATCCTCGGCGGCTGGACCTTCGCCGTGTCGGTGTTCTCCCGCCAACTGCCGGAGGTGATGCTGGCCCGCGTGCTCGCGGTGATGGGGATCATCAGCATCGGCTTCCTGTCGTTCCTGATCATCACCTCCAACCCCTTCAATCGCCTGCTGCCGAACATGCCGGCCGACGGCAACGACCTCAACCCGCTGCTGCAGGACTTCGGCCTGATCGTTCACCCGCCGATGCTCTACATGGGCTACGTGGGCTTCTCGGTGGCCTTCGCCTTCGCCATCGCCGCGCTGCTGGGCGGTCGCCTCGACGCTGCCTGGGCACGCTGGTCGCGCCCGTGGACCATCGTCGCCTGGGCCTTCCTCACCGTCGGTATCGTGCTGGGCTCCTGGTGGGCCTACTACGAGCTCGGCTGGGGCGGCTGGTGGTTCTGGGACCCGGTGGAAAACGCCTCCTTCATGCCCTGGCTGGTGGGCACCGCGCTGATCCACTCCCTGGCGGTGACCGAGAAGCGCGGCGTGTTCAAGAGCTGGACGGTGCTGCTGGCCATCGCTGCCTTCTCCCTCAGCCTGCTGGGCACCTTCCTGGTCCGCTCCGGGGTGCTCACCTCGGTGCATGCCTTCGCGTCGGACCCGGAGCGCGGGGTGTTCATCCTGATCTTCCTGCTGATGGTGGTGGGCGGTTCGCTGACCCTGTTCGCCGTCCGCGCGCCGGTGGTCAAGAGCCAGGTGGGCTTCGCCCTCTGGTCCCGCGAGACCCTGCTGCTGGTGAACAACCTGGTGCTGGTGGTGGCTGCCTCGATGATTCTCCTCGGCACCCTCTACCCGCTGGTGCTGGACGCGATCTCCGGCGCCAAGCTGTCGGTGGGGCCGCCGTACTTCAATGCCCTGTTCGTGCCGCTGATGGCGCTGCTGATGCTGGTGATGGCCGTGGGCGTGCTGGTGCGCTGGAAGGACACCCCGGTGAAGTGGCTGCTGGGCATGCTCGGCCCGGTGCTGATCGCCAGCCTGGTGCTCGGCGTGGTGGCTGCATACGTGTACGGTGACTTCCACTGGGCGGTGCTGGCGGTGTGCTGCCTGTCCGCCTGGGTGGTGCTGGCCGGTGTGCGCGACCTGCTCGACAAGACCCGCCACAAGGGCCTGCTCAAGGGCTCCCGCAGCCTGACCCGCAGCTACTGGGGCATGCAGCTGGCCCACCTCGGCATCGCCGTGTGTGCACTGGGTGTGGTGCTTTCCAGCCAGTACAGCGCCGAGCGCGACCTGCGCCTGGCACCGGGCGAGTCCATGGAGCTGGCCGGCTACCGCTTCGTGTTCGAGGGCGCTGCCCACCACGAAGGCCCCAACTTCACCTCCGACAAGGGCACCGTGCGCGTGCTCGACGGTGATCGCGAGATCGCCGTGCTGCACCCGGAGAAGCGCCTGTACACCGTGCAGCAGTCGATGATGACCGAGGCCGGCATCGACGCCGGCCTGACCCGCGACCTCTACGTGGCCCTGGGCGAGCCCCTGGGCGATGGCGCCTGGGCCGTGCGCGTGCACGTCAAACCCTTCGTCCGCTGGATCTGGTTCGGTGGCCTGCTGATGGGCCTCGGCGGGGTGCTGGCGGCGTTCGACCCGCGTTATCGGGTCAAGGTGAAAACCCGCGTGCGTGATGCACTGGGCATGGCTGGAGCACAAGCATGAAGCGCCTGATCCTGTTGCTGCCCCTGGTGATTTTCCTGGGTGTGGCGGTGTTCCTCTACCGCGGGCTGTTCCTCGACCCCGCCGAGCTGCCCTCGGCGCTGATCGACAAGCCGTTCCCGGCGTTCTCCCTGCAGTCCGTGGACGGCTCGCGCACCCTCACCGAGGCGGACCTCAAGGGCAAGCCGGCGCTGGTCAACGTCTGGGGCACCTGGTGCATTTCCTGCCGGGTCGAGCACCCGGTGCTGAACAAGCTGTCGCAGATGGGCGTGGTGATCCACGGCGTCAACTACAAGGATGACAACGCCGCTGCGCTGAAATGGCTGAAGGAGTTCCACAACCCCTACCAGCTGGACATCCGCGACGAGAAGGGCAGCCTCGGGTTGGACCTGGGCGTTTATGGCGCTCCCGAGACCTTCCTGATCGACAAGGACGGCATCATCCGCCACAAGTTCGTCGGCGTGATCGACGAGGTCGTCTGGCGTGAGCAACTGGCGCCGTTGTACCAGGCCCTGGTCGACGAGGCCGGTCAATGAAGCGCCTGATCGCTGCCCTGGCCCTTGGCCTCGCCCTCACCGGCGTGGCCCGCGCGGCCATCGACACCTACGAGTTCAAGGACGAGGCCGAGCGCGAGCGCTTCCGCGTGCTCACCGAGGAACTGCGCTGCCCCAAGTGCCAGAACCAGAACATCGCCGACTCCAACGCCCCCATTGCCACCGACCTGCGTCGCGAGATCTTCCGCATGCTGGAAGAGGGCAAGGGCGACGACGAGATCGTCGACTTCCTGGTGGCCCGCTATGGCGATTTCGTGCGCTACAAGCCGCCGGTCAACGGCCGCACCCTGCTGCTCTGGTACGGCCCGGCGGGCCTGCTGGTGGGTGGTCTGCTGGTGCTCGGGGTGATCGTGCTGCGTCGCCGTCGCGTGGAGAACGCGCCGGAGGATGCACTGCTTTCCAGCGATGAGCGTGCCCGCCTGGATGCGCTGCTCAATCAAGAGACTCAGGACAAGAACCACTGATGATCGATTTCTGGCTCGCCGCCGGCCTGCTTCTGCTGGTCGCCCTCGCATTCCTGCTGATCCCCGTGCTGCGTGGCCGCAAGGCCCAGGCCGAAGAGGACCGCACCGCACTCAACGTCGCCCTGTACCAGGAGCGCCTGGCCGAACTCCAGGGCCAGCGCGCCGCCGGCACCCTGACCGAAGCGCAACTCGAAGCGGGCCGTGCCGAAGCCGCCCGTGAGCTGCTGGCCGACACCGAAGGCGCCGACCTGGGCCGCACCTCGCGCCTGGGCAAGGCCTTGCCGCTGGCCGCCGCACTGGCGGTGCCGCTGCTGGGCATCGGCCTGTACCTGCACTGGGGCGCCAGCGACAAGGTGGAGCTGGCCCGCGAAATGCGCGAGCAGCCGCAGACCATCGAAGAGATGACCACGCGCCTGGAGAAGGTCGTCAAGGCCCAGCCGGATTCCGCCGAGGGCTGGTACTTCCTCGGCCGCACCTACATGGCCCAGCAGCGCGTCGCCGATGCCGCCAAGGCCTACGAGCGTGCCGTGGAGATCGCCGGCCGCCAGCCCGAGCTGCTGGGGCAATGGGCGCAGGCACTGTATTTCGCCAGCGACAAGCGCTTCACCCCCGAGGTGCAGGCCTTGACCGAGGAGGCCCTGAAGGCCGACGCCAACGAAGTCACCAGCCTTGGCCTGCTGGGCATCGCCGGTTTCGAGGATGGCCGCTTCACCGACGCCATCGGCTACTGGGAGCGCCTGATCGCCGTGCTGCCGCAGGACGACCCATCCCGCGCGGCCCTGCAGGGCGGCATCGACCGGGCCCGCGAGAAGCTCGCCGAGAAGGGTGAAGCCCAGCCGCAGCCGGAGACCTTCACCAAGTCCATGCCGCAGTTGAAGGTCCGTGTGGACCTGGCCGCCGCGCTCAAGGACAAGGTGCAGCCGGACGACGCGGTGTTCATCTTCGCCCGCGCCGCCGAAGGCCCGCCCATGCCGCTGGCGGTGAAACGCCTGACGGTGAAGGAACTGCCGGCCGAGGTGCTGCTCAGTGACGCCGACGCGATGATGCCGCAGCTGAAGATCTCCAACTTCGCACAGGTGCAACTGGTGGCGCGCATCTCCCGCGAGGGCAATGCCAAGGCAGGCGAATGGATCGGACGCAGCGAGCCGTTGTCTAGTGCTGTACAGGAGCAGCAGCGCCTGACCATCGACAGCCCGGACCAGCCCTGATCCACAGACCGACGAGCACGCAGCCATGAATTCGACCCTTCGACTTTCCCTTGCCTGCCTGCTCCTCGGCCTTGCCGGTTGCTCCCTGCAACCGCCAGCCCCCGATCACGGCGGCAGCGCGGGTACGCCCCAGCAGCTGCCGCCACCCGGCCAGCAGAACCGCCCGCCGGTGACGCCCTCCCAGCCGCTGCCGCCCAAGGTCACGCGGATGAAGTCCCACCCGCGCTACGCACCGCCGCCCGGCGCTGCCTGCTACTGGGATACGGCCCTGGGCGTCTATGTGCTCGAAGGCCAGCAGGACCTCTACTACCGCGAGCGCACCTACTACCGCTGGAACCAGGGCTGGACCTGGTCCAACAGCCCCACGGGCCCCTGGCAGCCGACCGACTCCAGCGGCGTGCCCGCCGGCCTGGGCCGTCGCCATCCCTGAGCCCATGACCGCGCACCCGGACGCGCGGTCATGACCATCCGACCACTGCCCATCTGCCGCATGGACAGCGTTCTACCCCTTGTGTACTGTGCTGGCGTTCTGCCATTTGGAGCACAAGGATGTTCGCTCGTCTTGCCTTGGTCTTCCTGACCCTTCTCACCACCTCCAGCGTGTTCGCCCAGGTCTACCAGTGGCGCGACGAGCAGGGGAAGGTGCATTTCACCGACACCCCGCCCCCTGAAAGTCGCGATGTCACCGAGCAGAAGCTGCAGGTGAACACCATCCAGGGGCTGGACGACTCCCAGGTCCAGCGGACTTCGTCCCGCAAGATGTTCGAGGATGACGATGAGGAGGAGCTGAACCCCGGCCAGTTGCACCAGAAGGGCAAGGTGCAGTGTGCCGCCGCCATCCGCCGCATGCCGTCCCTGATCGCCGAGACCCAGAAGCTGGGCCGTGAGGCCGTGCGCCAGAAGCGCGCCACCCAGGCGCAACTGGACGACGCCATGTACAAGATGGACGCCGCCTACAAGGAGATGAAGCGCAACGAGAAGGCCTGCGCGAGTGATTACGTGAAGGGGGGCGAGGCGCGCCTGGCGGTGAACTGCCTGGCCGATACCGACGACGTGATGACCTTCGGCCTGTGCATGAAGTTCGGCGAGTGGGCGAGTACCTTCGGGCAGTGATGCCAATCGCTCCAGCCTGACCCGCAATGAAAAACGGCGACCCGAGGGTCGCCGTTTTCGTGTCTGTCGCCTGCCTTACTGGCCGGTGTAGACCTGGTCGAATACGCCACCGTCGTTGAAGTGGGTCTTCTGCACGTCACGCCAGTTGCCGAAGGTCTTCTCGACGGAGAGGAACTCCACCTTGGGGAAGCGATCGGCGAACTTGGCGAGGATCTCCGGGTTGCGCGGGCGCAGGTAGTTGTTGCCGGCGATGGTCTGGCCTTCGTCGCTCCACAGGTACTTGAGGTACGCCTCGGCAGCCTCGCGGGTGCCTTTCTTGTCCACCACCTTGTCGACCACGGCCACGGGCGGCTCGGCTTCGGCGGAGACGCTCGGGTAGACCACTTCGAAGCCGCCACGGCCGAACTCGCGGGCGATCATCTCGGCTTCGTTCTCGAAGGTCACCAGCACGTCGCCGATCTGGTTCTGGATGAAGGTGGTGGTGGCGGCGCGGCCACCGGTGTCCAGTACCGGGGCCTGCTTGAACAGCTTGCCGACGAATTCCTTGGCCTTGTTCTCGTCACCGCCGTTCTTCAGCACGTAGCCCCAGGCGGAGAGGTAGGTGTAGCGGCCGTTGCCCGAGGTCTTGGGGTTGGGCACGACGACTTGCACGCCGTCCTTGAGCAGGTCCGGCCAGTCTTTCAGGCCCTTGGGGTTGCCCTTGCGCACGATGAACACGGTGGCGGAGGTGAAGGGTGCGCTGTTGTTCGGCAGGCGCTCGGCCCAGTTCTGCGGCACCAGGCCGCCGTTGTCGGCCAGGGCGTTGATGTCGGTGGCCTGGTTCATGGTGATGACGTCGGCGGGCAGGCCGTCGATCACGGCACGGGCCTGCTTGCTGGAGCCGCCGTGGGACATCTGCAGGGTGATGTTCTCGCCTTTCTCCTGCTGCCAGTGCTTCTGGAAGGCGGCGTTGTAGTCCTTGTAGAAGTCGCGCATCACGTCGTAGGAGACGTTGAGCAGGGTGGGGGCGGCCTGGGCCGCACTGGCCAGTGCCAGGCCCGCTGCCAGCAGCGAAGCGGAGAACAGACGTTTCACGGATCGTTCCTTCTATGGAGTGAGAGCAAGGGAATATAGCGGTGTGCCATATATTCTTTTAAATACTGAAAACGAATTTGCTTATTCTCAGGCCAATGCTTGCAGCGCGCCAAGCAGATTCGCGCGTGCCGGTTGCTCCCAGCGCTGCGCCAGCGGTGTCTTGTGGTAAAGGCGGGGCATGTCCAGCAACTGCTTCAGCAGCTTGCTGCGCGCCGCACGGAACAGCGGCTCCGGCACCCATTCGTACTCCGCGCGCACGGCTTTTTCGTAGGCGTCGTAGAGTGCGGGCGGCGCTGCGAGGATCGACAGGTCCAGGTCCACTACCAGCTCGGCATCCCCGGCCCGCGGCGGTTCCATGTGGCGGGTGGCGAGGATCAGCCCGCGCAGCGCTTCGCCATGGTCGCCGAGCCCGGCTTCCAGCAGCCAGATGACCGTCTGCTCGGCGCTGGCGGCTTCGTTGTCCTGGCGCTGCGGGTCGTACACCAGGTCGTGGGTCCAGAGCGCCAACTCGACCCGGTCGGGGTGGTCGGCCAGGTGGCTCCACTCGTCGAAATGGCCCAGGCATGCGGCGATGTGGGCGGTGCTGTGGTACTGGCGCTGGGGCGTGCCATAGGCCGCCTGCAGGTGCTCGAAGCTGCCTTCGGGAGCCGGGGCGCCCAGGCGTAGCCAGAGGGCGTCCCAACGTGCCTGATCAAGTTGCTTCATGTTCGCCTCCTCGGGGGAAGAGCGGGTTGCCGCAGCGGCTGCAGAAGCTCGCGGCGGATTCGTGGCTGCGCTTGCGGCAGGTGGGGCATTCCTGGTCCAGCTGCCCTTCCTGGCGCATGGCGTTGGCCAGTTCGGCGCTGAAGATACCCGTGGGCACGGCGATGATCGAGTAGCCGGTGATCATCACCAGGCTTGCTACCGCCTGGCCCAGCGCCGTTTTCGGGGTGATGTCGCCAAAGCCGACCGTGGTCAGGGTGACCACCGCCCAGTAGATGCTGGTGGGGATGCTGGTGAAGCCGTTCTCCGGCCCTTCGATCACGTACATCAGCGCGCCGAAGACCACCACCAGGGTGGAGACGCTGAGGAGGAATACCACGATCTTCTGGCGGCTGCTGCGCAGCGCGCTGACCAGGAAGTTCGCCTGCACCAGGTAATGACGCAGCTTGAAGATGCGGAACACCCGCACCAGGCGCAGGGCGCGGATGATCAGCAGGTACTGGGCGTCCGGGTAGAAGAGCGCGACCACGCCGGGGATGATGGCCATCAAGTCCACCAGGCCGAAGAAGCTGAAGGCATAGCGCAGCGGCTTCGGCGAGCTGTACAGGCGCAGCAGGTACTCCGCCACGAACAGGCCGGTGATGACCCATTCCAGACCGGACAGCAGCCCGGCATGACGGTTGTGGATGTGCTCGACGCTGTCCAGCAGCACGATCACCAGGCTGGCCAGGATCAGCCAGATGAGCCAGGTGTCGAAGCGCCGCCCGGCCGGGGTATCGGCCTGGAAGATGATGCTGTGCAGGCGCGCGCGCCTGCTGTTTGCCTCGGCCATGGAGTCCTCCTCAGGAGACGAACCTTAGCAGAGCCGAAGCCGCCCGCCGCGCCTCAGTGGCGCAGGCGGGTAGGGCGCGGCCTGGTGCCGTTCTGGCGCCACAGGCGGCCGCCAGCGATCACCAGCCAGCAGGCGAGGATGAAGGGTGCCGTCATGGCGGGCAGCTGGAAGGCGGCGAAGCCCGGTTGCAGCAGTGTGCCGAGGGCGACGCCGATGACGACCACCGGCAGGCTGGCGAGACGCTTGCCCAGGGTGATGCCGATGAGCACGCCGTTGAGGCTGAACAGCCCGGCCAGCAGGGCGTCGGTGGGCAACCTGAGCCAGAGGCCGAGGGCCAATGACAGCGCGCTGCCGAACAGGGCCCAGAGCGCCACCCGCCAGGAGGCCAGCAGCAACCCGAGGAACACGCAGGCCCCGGCCACCGGGTCGGCGAGGAAGATCACCTGGCCGAAGCCGCGCACCAGGGCGAGGGCCAGGCCGGCGGCATCGGCGTCGAAAATGGTCGCCGGCGGGGTTGGCAGGGCGGTCAGCTGCAGCCCATGGGCCAGCCACAGCAGCAGCCAGCCGAAGCCGACGAAGGGGCTGGTGAAGGCGGGCAGCCACTCGCGCTCCCGGGCGTTGCGCAGCAGGCGGTGCAGCAGCAGGGTGGAGAGGCCGGCGCAGCAGATGATCAGCAGCGGCAGGTGCAGCGTCCAGGCGAAGCGCGTGCACAGCAGCATGCCCAGCAGCACGCCGTTGTAGCCATAGAGGCCGGCCTCCACGTCGTCACGCGGGTAGCCCCGGCGCAGGGCGGTGAGCCAGCTGGCGAAGCCGCCGAGCAGTGCGCCACCGAGCAGGTCGGGCGCGCCGATGGCGATGGCGCAGAGCAGGAGGATGCCGCAGCCGGGGTGGCGCTGCAGGAAGATCTGGCTGAAACCGTTGAGCTGGGCGCTGGCCCAGGAACGGGCATCACAAGGCAGAGAAAGGTGTCGCATGGCAGTGGCCGGTTGAAAGGGAAAAGGCGCCCGTCCCTGGGGACGCGGCGCCTGCGAGTGGCATTCGACCTGCCGAAGCAGGGCGGCCCGGTGCGTCTATGCGCGCCGTGGCCGTGCGTGGATCAGTCCAGGTGCTCGATGCGCAGCATGTTGGTGGTGCCCGGCTGGCCCAGGGGCACGCCGGCGGTGATCACCAGGGTGTCGCCACTGCGGGCCATGCCCTGGGCGCGGGCGATCTCCAGGGCGGTGCCGGTGACGTCCTCGACCTTTTCCAGGCGCTGGTTGACCACCGAGTAGATGCCCCAGGCGACGGTCAGGCGGCGTGCGGTCTCCAGGCTCGGGGTGAGGCTTAGGATCGGTGCCTTGGGCCGCTCGCGGGAGGCGCGCAGGCTGGAGCTGCCGGACTCGGTGTAGTTCACCAGGGCCGCCACCGGGAGGATGCTGCTGATGCGGCGGATGGCGCAGCTGATGGCATCCGAGGCGGTGGCTTCGGCCTGCGGGCGGCTGACGTCGAGCTGGGACTGGAAGTCCGGGCCCTGTTCCACCTGGCGGATGATCTTGCTCATCATCTGCACGGTTTCCAGTGGGTAGTCACCGGAGGCGGTTTCGGCGGAGAGCATCACCGCGTCGGTGCCTTCGGCCACGGCGTTGGCCACGTCCGTCACCTCGGCGCGGGTCGGCGCCGGGGAGAAGCGCATGGATTCCAGCATCTGGGTGGCAACCACCACCGGGCGGCCGAGCTGGCGGCAGGTGCGGATGATGTCCTTCTGGATGCGCGGCACGTTCTCGGCCGGCACTTCGACGCCCAGGTCGCCACGGGCGACCATGATGGCGTCGCACAGGCGGGCGATCTCTTCCAGGTGCTGCACGGCCGAGGGCTTCTCGATCTTGGCCATCAGCGCGGCACGGCCCTGGATCAGGCCACGGGCTTCGACGATGTCTTCGGGGCGCTGGACGAAGGAGAGGGCGACCCAGTCGACGCCCAGTTCCAGGCCGAAGTCGAGGTCGCGGCGGTCCTTGGGCGTCAGCGGGGAAAGCTGCAGCACCGCTTCGGGGACGTTGACGCCCTTGCGGTCGGACAGCTCGCCACCGGCGATCACCTGGGTGTCGATGGCATCGGCGTGCTTGGCGGTCACCTGCAGGCGCAGGCGGCCGTCGTCCAGCAGCAGGTTCATGCCCGGCTGCAGGGCTTCGATGATTTCCGGGTGGGGCAGGTTGACCCGGGTGGCGTCGCCCGGAGTGGCATCCAGGTCCAGGCGCAGGGCCTGGCCGCGCTCGAGGTGGACCTTGCCTTCGGCGAAGCGGCCGACGCGGAGTTTCGGCCCCTGCAGGTCCATGAGGATGCCGATGGGGCGCGAAAGCTGGCGTTCGACCTCGCGCACCCACTGGTAGCGCTGGGCGTGGTCGGCGTGTTCGCCGTGGCTGAAGTTGAGGCGGAACAGGTTGACCCCGGCCTCCACCAGTTGGCGGATGTCGTCGACGCCTTTGATGGCAGGGCCGAGGGTGGCGAGGATTTTGACTTTCTTGTCGGCGGTCATTGTGCGGGGCTCTCGAGAATCAGGATGGCGCGGAAGTCGTTGACATTGGTGCGGGTCGGCTCGGTGACGATCAGGCTGTCCAGGGCGGCGAAGTAGCCGTAGCCGTTGTTGTTGTCGAGTTCGTCGCTGGCGGAGAGGCCGAGCTCGGCGGCGCGGGCATGGCTGGCCGGGGTCATGATGGCGCCGGCGTTGTCTTCCGAACCGTCGATGCCGTCGGTGTCGCCGGCCAGGGCGTAGACGCCGGGCAGGCCCTTGAGGGTGTTGGTCAGGCTCAGCAGGAATTCGGCGTTGCGCCCGCCGCGGCCATTGCCGCGTACGGTGACGGTGGTCTCGCCGCCGGAGAGGATCACGCAGGGCGGCTTGATCGGCTGGCCGTGGAGGACGATCTGCCGGGCGATGCCGGCATGGACCTTGGCCACCTCGCGGGATTCGCCTTCCAGGTCGCCGAGAATTATGGGTGTGAGGCCAGCGGCGCGGACCTTCTCGGCGGCGGCATCGAGGGACTGCTGAGGCGTGGCGATCAGCTGGAAGTGGCTGCGCGAGAGTACCGGGTCACCGGGTTTCACGGTCTCGGAGCGCGGGTCCAGCAGCCAGGCGCGGACGTTGGCCGGCACCTCGATCTGGTAGCGGGCGAGAATCGCCAGGGCTTCGGCCGAGGTGGTCGGGTCGGCCACGGTGGGGCCGGAGGCGATCACGGTGGCTTCGTCGCCGGGCACGTCGGAGATGGCGTAGGTGTAGACGCTGGCCGGCCAGCAGGCCTTGGCCAGGCGGCCGCCCTTGATCGCCGAAAGGTGCTTGCGCACGCAGTTCATTTCGGAGATGGAGGCGCCGGATTTCAGCAGGTCCTTGTTGATCGCCTGCTTGTCCTTGAGGGTGATGCCTTCGGCGGGCAGCGCCAGCAGCGAGGAGCCGCCGCCGGAGAGGAGGAAGATCACCCGGTCGCTCTCGGACAGGCCGCTGACCAGCTTGAGCACGCGCTGTGCGGTTTCCAGCCCGGCGGCATCCGGCACCGGGTGCGCGGCCTCGACCACTTCGATGCGGCGGCAGTTGGCGCCGTGCTCGTAGCGGGTCACCACCAGGCCGGAGATCTCGCCCTGCCATTCCTGCTCGATCACCTCGGCCATGGCGGCGGCGGCCTTGCCGGCACCGATGACGATGACGCGGCCGCTGCGGTCGGCGGGCAGATGGTCGGCCAGAACCTGGCGGGGGTGGGCGGCGTCGATGGCGGTGGCGAAGAGGTCGCGCAGCAGGCTTTGCGGATCGAAGGACATGACAGACTCCGGAGGGGCGCTGAGTTCTTGTTCTGGTGGTGCTTTCGAGGGCGATTGCAGTCCCCAGCCGCCGCGTGCAGCGGCTCGGGACTGGAATCGACCTCCCTGGCCATTGGGCCGTGACTCCGCCAGCCAGGAAGGTCGAAAGGGGTGCCGGGCGGGTGCCCGGCGAATAGCGGCTTACTCTTTACGGATGGAGAAGTTGGCCATGTGCTCCAGGCCCTTCACCAGTGCGGAGTGGTCCCAGTTGCTGCCACCGATGGCGGCGCAGGTGCTGAACACCTGCTGGGCGTTGGCGGTGTTGGGCAGGTTCAGGCCCAGCTCGCGTGCGCCGGCCAGGGCCAGGTTGAGGTCCTTCTGGTGCAGGCTGATGCGGAAGCCCGGGTCGAAGGTGCCCTTGATCATGCGCTCGCCGTGCACTTCGAGGATCTTCGAGCCGGCGAAACCACCCATCAGGGCCTCGCGGACCTTGGCCGGGTCGGCACCGTTCTTGGCGGCGAACAGCAGGGCTTCGGCAACGGCCTGGATGTTCAGGGCGACGATGATCTGGTTGGCGACCTTGGCGGTCTGGCCATCACCGTTGCCACCGACGCGGGTGATGTTCTTGCCCATGGCCTGGAACAGCGGCAGGGCGCGTTCGAAGGCGTTCGGGCAGCCACCGACCATGATGCTCAGCGTCGCGGCCTTGGCGCCGACTTCACCGCCGGATACTGGGGCGTCCAGGTAGGAAGCGCCGGTGGCCTTGACCTTCTCGGCGAAGACCTTGGTGGCGGTCGGGGAGATGGAGCTCATGTCGATCACGACTTTGCCGGCGCCAACGCCTTCGACCACGCCGTCCTTGCGGAACAGCACGTCGTCGACCTGGGGGGTGTCCGGCACCATGATGATGATGAATTCGGCTTCCTGGGCCACTTCGCGCGGGTTGGCCAGGGCAACGCCGTTGTCACCGACCAGGTCGGCGGGCGCCTTGTCGAAGTGCTCGGAGAAGAACAGGGTGTGGCCGGCTTTCTGCAGGTTCTGAGCCATGGGCTTGCCCATGATGCCGGTGCCGATGAATCCGATCTTGGCCATGTGGATTACCTCTTTTCTTAGATGGCGTTATGGGTTTTCAGCCAGCCAAGGCCGGCGGCGGTGGTGGTGGCGGGCTTGTATTCACAGCCGACCCAGCCCTGGTAGCCGATGCGGTCCAGGTGCTCGAAGAGGAAGCGGTAGTTGATCTCGCCGGTACCCGGCTCGTTGCGGCCGGGGTTGTCGGCCAGCTGCACGTGGTTGATCACGGCGAGGTTGCCTTCCACGGTGCGGGCCAGGTCACCTTCCATGATCTGCATGTGGTAGATGTCGTACTGCAGGAACAGGTTGGCGCTTCCGACCTTCTCGCGAATGGCCAGGGCTTGTTGGGTGGTGTTCAGGTAGAAGCCTGGGATGTCGCGGGTGTTGATCATTTCCATGACCAGGCGCAGGCCGGCGGCTTCCAGCTTGTCGGCGGCGTACTTCAGGTTGTCGACGAAGGTCTTCTCGACGGTGGCGCAGTCCGGGCCCTGGGGGCGGATGCCGGCCAGGCAGTTGACCTGCTTGTTGCCGAGCACCTTGGCGTAGGCGATGGCCTTGTCCACGCCGGCGCGGAATTCCTCGACGCGGTCGGGGTGGCAGGCGATGCCGCGCTCACCCTTGGCCCAATCGCCAGCGGGCAGGTTGAACAGCACCTGTTCCAGCTTGTTGGCGTCCAGGCGGGCCTTGATCTCTTCGGCCGGGAAGTCATAGGGGAAGAGGTATTCGACACCGGTGAAACCGGCTTCGGCAGCGGCGGCGAAGCGGTCCAGGAAGTCGACTTCGGTGAACAGCATGGACAGGTTGGCGGCAAAACGGGGCATGAAGATTCTCCTCGGTAGACGTCCCTCTCCCGCCACGAACGGGAGAGGGGGGCATTGCTCGTCAGTCCAGCATCGAGATGGCGGTCGGGGCGTCGGCGCCACGCAGGGCCAGTTCCTCGAACTCGTTGACGGCGTTGATCTCGGTACCCATGGAGATGTTGGTGACACGCTCCAGGATGACCTCGACCACGACCGGTACGCGGAACTCTTCCATCAGCTTGCGAGCCTTGGCGAAGGCACCTTGCAGCTCGTTGGCGTCGAACACGCGGATCGCCTTGCAACCCAGGCCCTCGACCACGGCGACGTGGTCGACGCCGTAGCCGTTGAGCTCCGGTGCGTTGATGTTTTCGAAGGACAGCTGCACGCAGAAGTCGATCTCGAAGCCACGCTGCGCCTGGCGGATCAGGCCCAGGTAGGAGTTGTTCACCAGCACGTGGATGTAGGGCAGGTTGAACTGCGCGCCCACGGCCAGTTCTTCGATCATGAACTGGAAGTCATAGTCACCGGACAGCGCGACCACTTGGCGAGCCGGGTCGGCCTTGACCACGCCGAGGGCGGCGGGGATGGTCCAGCCCAGCGGGCCGGCCTGGCCGCAGTTGATCCAGTGGCGCGGCTTGTACACGTGCAGGAACTGGGCGCCGGCGATCTGCGACAGGCCGATGGTGCTGACGTAGCAGGTGTCCTTGCCGAAGAACTCGTTCATCTCTTCGTAGACGCGCTGGGGCTTGACCGGCACGTTGTCGAAGTGGGTCTTGCGCTGCAGGGTGCGCTTGCGCTCGCGGCAGGATTCGGCCCAGGCGTTGCGGTCCTTCAGCTTGCCGGCGGCTTTCCACTCGCGGGCGACTTCCAGGAAGGCGTCCAGCGCGGAGCCGGCGTCGGAGACGATGCCCAGGTCCGGGGTGAAGACGCGGCCGATCTGGGTCGGTTCGATATCGACGTGGATGAAGCGGCGACCCTGGGTGTAGACGTCGACGGAGCCGGTGTGGCGGTTGGCCCAACGGTTGCCGATGCCGAACACCAGGTCGGATTCCAGCAGGGTGGCGTTGCCGTAGCGGTGCGAGGTCTGCAGGCCGCACATGCCGGCCATCAGCGCGTGGTCGTCGGGGATGGTGCCCCAGCCCATCAGGGTCGGGATCACCGGCACGCCGGTCAGCTCGGCGAACTCCACCAGCTTCTCGGATGCGTCGGCGTTGATGATGCCGCCACCGGCCACCAGCAGCGGGCGCTCGGCGTCATTGAGCATCGCCAGGGCCTTCTCGGCCTGGATGCGTGAAGCGGACGGCTTGTTCACTGCCAGCGGCTGGTAGGCCTCGATGTCGAACTCGATCTCGGCCATCTGTACGTCAAAGGGCAGGTCGATCAGCACGGGACCGGGACGGCCGCTGCGCATTTCGAAGAAGGCCTTCTGGAAGGCGTAGGGAACCTGGCCCGGCTCGAGGACGGTGGTCGCCCACTTGGTCACCGGCTTGACGATGTTGGTGATGTCGACGGCCTGGAAGTCTTCCTTGTGCAGGCGCGCACGCGGAGCCTGGCCGGTGATGCAGAGGATCGGGATGGAGTCGGCGGACGCCGAGTACAGGCCGGTGACCATGTCGGTGCCGGCGGGGCCGGAGGTACCGATGCACAGGCCGATGTTGCCCGGGTTGGTACGGGTGTAGCCCTCGGCCATGTGCGAGGCGCCTTCGACGTGACGAGCCAGTACATGGTCAATGCCGCCGATTTTGTTCAGTGCAGCGTAAAGCGGGTTGATGGCGGCGCCGGGGATGCCGAACGCGGTGTCGATGCCTTCGCGGCGCATCACCAGGACGGCGGCCTCGATTGCTCTCATTTTGGCCATGTTTTGTGCCTCTTTTCTTGTGAAAATTGTATACAAGGTGCTTGGGCCGGATTCTATTCAGCTGCCGACTCAAGGGTCAAGGAGATTTGTCGGGCGAAATGTCGCAGGCTGGTGAATCTTTAAAACGCCCGTTTGACGCGGCTTATAGAGTGCTTCTGGTGCAGTGGAAAAATGACTGTATACAAAATTCAATTTAATTGTATGTAGAGATTGATTTTTTTGTGTTCGGTGAGATAGTTGAGAAATGCACCGCCATTCGTACACCCGGCTCCGTGAAGGCCAGCATCACCCGGCGACGTGCCAATGCTTTCAACCACTCCCCTGAGGAAGCCTCACGATGAGCACCCTGTCCCTGGAAACCGCCGTCAGCATCTCCAACCGCGCACTGGCCATCGGTCGCGAGCTGCGTACCGCCCCCCTGACCATCGCCGTGCTGGATGCCGGCGGTCACCTGATCACCCTGCAGCGTGAAGACGGCGCGAGCATGCTTCGCCCGCAGATCGCCATCGGCAAGGCATGGGGCGCCGTTGCCCTGGGCAAGGGCTCGCGCCTGATCGCCGCCGATGCCCAGCAGCGCCCGGCCTTCATCGGTGCGGTGAACAACCTGGCGGACGGCAACCTGGTGCCGGCGCCGGGCGGCGTGCTGATCCGCAACCAGGCGGGCGAGGTGATCGGCGCCATCGGCATCAGCGGCGACACCTCCGACATCGACGAGCAGTGCGCCATCAGCGGCGTGGAGTCGGTGGGCCTGAAGGCCGATGCCGGCATCGCCGCGGCCTGATCCCCTCCCGTGCCTCCCGGCTGCGGGAGGCACCTTGGCGCAGGTGTTGAATCGCCCCGGCGATGCCGCTACCATCCGCGCCGTCCCTTTCTGCTGCTGACGGACATCCACATCGCCAATTCGGCGATGTCTTTTTTCGTCTGTCGAAAAAGCAGCATTCCATGAAGAAGACTCCCTTCAAGCGGGTTCAGCAGAAGCTGGCCCGATCCGGCGTGGCCATCAGCCGCGTCAATGGCAACACCCTGTCCGTTTCCTCACTGAACAGCGCCGGCCTGGGTGCCAGCATCCTGTTGCCCGAATCCTTTCCCATCGAGGAAAAGGCGGTGCTGCAGCTGCTGGATTTCGCCGGCGTGTCTCACCCCGAAGGTGGTGAGGTGCGTTGCGCCTGCGCGACGCCGGACTTTCACGCCGGCTCCGGCATCCCGGTGGGCTCGGTGATCGTCACCAGCCCCGAAATGGTGATCCCCCAGAGCATCGGTACCGATATCAACTGCGGCATGCGCCTGCATCGGCTGGGCATCCACTACGACGCCTTCCTCGCACGCAAGGCGGAATGGGTGGAGCGGGTGCGTGGCGACCTGCTGGGCGGCACTCGCAACATTCCCACCGCGCCGGGCGACATGACCGCGCTGTTCGGCGGCGGGCTCGGCGACTTCTGGAGTGCGGTGGGGCGCCGCCCCGATCGCGACGGGCTTCTGGCGCGGCTCGACCTGGAGCAGGTGACGCGTGAATTGGCCGGGCTGCACCCGTCGTCGTTCGCCCGTGGCGAGGCGGCCTATGCACCCGAGGCGCTGCAGAACACGGGGCGCGCGGTACTGCGCGACCCCGGGCTGGGCACCATCGGCGGTGGCAACCACTTCGTCGAGGTGCAGGTGGTGACCGAACTGGTGGACCGGCGCGCCTGCTTCGAGCGCGGGCTGTCGGTGGGGCAGGTGGTGGTGATGATCCACACCGGCTCGCGGGACGTCGGCTTCCACGTCGGTCGTCGTTGGATGGACAAGGCCCGGGAGCTGTGGCCCAAGGGAATGAAGCACCCCGAGTCCAAGGTGTTCGCCCTGGTGGGCGAGATGGCCGGGCAGTACCTGCTGGCCATGCACAGTGCGGCCCATTACGCCGATGCCAACCGGGCGCTGATCGCCGAGATGGTGCGCCAGCGCACCCGCGAGCTGTTCGGGCCGGACACCGAAGCGCCGCTGCTGGTGGATGTGCCCCACAACATCGTGCTGCAGGAGGCGGTGGGCAACGTGCATCGCAAGGGCGCGACGCCGGCCTATGCGGGGCAGGACCTGCTCATCCCCGGCAGCATGGGCCATGACTCCTACCTGCTCACCGGGCTCGGCAACGAGCGCTGGCTGAGCTCGGCCAGCCACGGCGCGGGGCGCTCGATGTCGCGTAGCGAGATCCTCTTCAAGGGGCGCAAGGACCCGGGCATTCTCGGGCTGGAGCGGGTGCAGTGCATCACCACCCGCGAGGAGCGGCTGATTGAGGAGGCGCCTGGCGCCTATAAGGAGATCGGCGAGGTGGTGCGTTCGCAGGTGGAAGAGGAAACGGTGGCGGTGATCGCCCGGTTCAGCCCGGTGCTCACCTTCAAGGCCTGAGGGGAACCCCTCAGGCGCTCTGCGCCTGGGGAACTTCTTCCACTTCGCAGCCTTTCAGCACGAGGCGGATGATGGTGTCGGCGGCGGCTTCATAGTCGGCATCGCTGAGGCTGGCCTTGCCGGTGACGACGGAGATCTGCCAGTCGAAGTCGGCATAGGTCTGGGTCGCGGCCCAGATGCTGAACAGCAGGTGGCTGGGGTCGATTTTTGCCATCAGCCCCTGGTCGATCCAGCCCTGGATGCAGGCGATGTTGTGGCGGGCCTGCTCGTTCAGGTGGGCGGTCTGCTCGGCGGAGAGGTGCGGCGCGCCGTGCATGATCTCGCTGGCGAACACCTTGGAGGCGTAGGGCAGCTCGCGGGAGATGCGGATCTTCGAGCGGATGTAGGCCTTGAGCACATCACCCGGGTGCCCCCCCGCATTGAACGGGTGGGAGGCGGCCAGCAACGGCTCGACGATGCTTTCGAGCACCTCGCGGTAGAGGTTCTCCTTGGACTTGAAGTAGTAGTAGACGTTGGGCTTTGGCAGGCCGGCCTTGGCTGCGATGTCGCTGGTCTTGGTGGCGGCGAAACCCTTGTCGGCAAACTCTTCACTGGCTGCCCGCAGGATCAGCTCTTTATTGCGCTCGCGAATGCTGCTCACATCTGCTCCTCTGTGCACTCGCCGGTGCCGTCACGGGTCGGCTGGCGGGCGGTCGGGCATGGTAGCACCGGGCTCCCGGGCCTCTCAAGCAAGCGGGTAGGGTGCTGCAGGGGCCGGGCGACAGGTTTCTGTATACAAGATTTGCGATTTCTGTTTTTATTCCGCATCCGTCCATGCCGCCGGGGTCCTGACCGGCGCGTGTTGCGGCAGGCTGCACCATGCAAGACAGCACATTGCGCGACCCCTTCGGTCGCCGGATCACCTACCTGCGCCTCTCGGTCACCGACCGTTGCGACTTCCGTTGCACCTACTGCATGAGCGAAGACATGGTTTTCGCTCCGCGGGCGCAGATACTCAGCCTCGAAGAACTCTACGCCGTGGCCGATGCCTTCATCGGGCTCGGGGTCAAGCGCATCCGCGTCACCGGCGGCGAACCGCTGGTGCGCAAGGGCGTGACCGGCCTGCTGGCCCGGCTCGGTGCCCGCAGCGAACTGGATGACCTGGCCATCACCAGCAACGGCTCGCAGCTCGCCCACATGGCCCAGGACCTGCGCGCCGCTGGCGTCACCCGCCTCAACATCAGCCTCGATTCCCTGCAGCGCGAGCGTTTCGCCGCCTTCACCCGTCGCGATAGCCTCGACCAGGTACTGGCCGGCATCGACGCCGCGCGTGCGGCCGGCTTCCGTCGCATCAAGCTCAACACCGTGGTGCAGAAGGGCCGCAATGACGACGAGGTGGAGGACCTGGTGGCCTTCGCCGTCGAACGCGATCTGGATATCAGCTTCATCGAGGAGATGCCCCTGGGCAGCATCTCCAGCCACGAGCGCAAGGTCACCCTGTGCACCTCCGAAGAGGTGCGCGAGCGGGTCGAGCAGCGCTTCCAGCTGCTGCCCAGCAGCCATCGCACCGGTGGCCCCTCGCGCTATTGGCAGGTGATCGGCAGCAACACCCAGGTCGGTTTCATTTCCCCCCACAGCCGCAACTTCTGCGGCGACTGCAACCGCGTGCGCGTCACCGCCGAAGGCAAGCTGGTGCTGTGCCTCGGCCACGAAGGTGCGCTGGACCTAAAGGCCCTGATCCGTCGCCACCCCGGTGACAGCGATCGGCTCCGCGCAGCGCTGGTGGATGCCTTGAGGTTGAAGCCGGAGCGGCACCATTTCGAGGCGGATTCCCAGGTACAAGTCGTCCGCTTCATGAGCACCACCGGCGGCTGATCGGCGTGCTGGGCTTAGCCCTGGCTGCGTTGCTTCATCTCGCCGTACGTACCGTACTGATCGTCGATGAAGCGCCTTGCCATGGCGTCTCCCAGCAACCCGATCCGCTGCTGCATTCCTTTTCAAGAACAAAAGCGCCCCTGAGGGCAGAGGAGAATACGCATGGGCAAGACATTGCTGGTGAAGAACGCTGACCTGCTGGTCACGATGGACGGCGAGCGCCGTGAGCTGAAGCAGGGCGGGCTGTTCATCGAGGACAACATCATCCGCCAGGTGGGGCCGAGCGCCGAGCTGCCGCAGACCGCCGACGAGGTGCTGGACCTCAAGGGCCATATCGTCATCCCCGGCCTGGTCAACACCCACCACCACATGTACCAGAGCCTCACCCGCGTGGTGCCGGCCGCTCAGGATGGCGAGCTGTTCAACTGGCTGACCAACCTCTACCCGATCTGGGCGCGCCTGACCCCGGAGATGATCCAGGTCTCCACCCAGACCGCCATGGCTGAGCTGATTCTCTCCGGCTGCACCACCTCCAGCGACCACCTGTACATCTACCCCAACGGCTGCAAGCTGGACGACAGCATTCACGCCGCCGGGGAGATCGGCATGCGCTTCCACGCCGCGCGCGGCAGCATGAGCGTCGGCCGCAGCCAGGGCGGCCTGCCGCCGGATTCGGTGGTGGAGAAGGAGGCGGACATCCTCAAGGAGTCCCAGCGCCTGATCGAGGATTACCACGACGCGTCCCACGGCTCGATGCTGCGGGTGGTGGTGGCGCCGTGCTCGCCATTCTCGGTGAGCCGCGACCTGATGCGCGAGGCGGCGGTGCTGGCGCGCCAGTACGGCGTGTCGCTGCACACCCACCTGGCGGAGAACGTCAACGACATCGCCTACAGCCGCGAGAAGTTCGGCATGACCCCGGCCGAGTACGCTGAGGACCTGGGTTGGGTCGGCCATGACGTGTGGCACGCCCACTGCGTGCAGCTCGACCAGCACGGCATCGACCTGTTCGCCCGCACCGGCACCGGTGTCGCCCACTGTCCCTGCTCGAACATGCGCCTGGCGTCGGGCATCGCGCCGATCCGCCGCATGCGCGATGCCGGCGTGCCGGTTGGCCTGGGTGTCGACGGTTCGGCCTCCAACGACGGCGCCACCATGATCGGCGAGGTGCGCCAGGCCCTGCTGCTGCAGCGCGTCGGCTTCGGCCCTGATGCGATGACCGCGCGCGAGGCCCTGGAGATCGCCACCCTGGGCGGCGCCAAGGTGCTCAACCGCAACGACATCGGCGCCCTGGCGCCGGGCATGGTGGCGGACTTCGTCGCCTTCGACCTGAAGCAGATCGCCTTCGCCGGCGCCCTGCACGACCCGCTGGCGGCGCTGGTGTTCTGCGCCCCGGCCCAGGTCTCCCACAGCGTGATCAATGGCCGCCAGGTGGTGAAGGACGGCCAGTTGATGACGGTCGACCTGCCGCGCGTGATCGAGCGCCACAACCGCCTCGCCCACCAGTTGGTGCTGGGTGAGTGATGACGCGCCGGCCGCGCTTGCCTCGCGGCCGGCCCCTGTTCCTCGACATAAGGAGAGTCTCTTGAGAACACGGTATCTGGGTTGGCTGCTGGCCGGCCTGTTGCCCCTGGGCGTCGCCCATGGGGAAAGCTATGTGGTAGGCGTCGAGCGCCAGTCCTTCCAGCCGCACTACTGGGTCGACGAGCAGGGCGAGTACCGCGGTTTCGCCCGTGAGGTACTGGACCTTTTCGCCCGCAGCGAACGCATCGAGTTGAGCTACCGCCCCCTGGCGGTTACCGAACTCACCGGGCGCCTGCTCAAGGGTGAGGTGGACCTGAAGTACCCGGACAGCCCCGAGTGGGCCGATGACCTCAAGGCCGGCAAACCCATGACCTACAGCGAGCCGGTGGTGGGGTACGTGGATGGTGTGCTGGTGGAGCCGAAGCGGGTCGGGCAGGGCGTCGAGGCCCTGCAGCGGCTGGCCATGGTGCAGGGTTGGACACCCCGTGGCTACCAGTCGCGCATCGACGAGGGCAAGGTGCAGCTGGTACAGGGCAACGACCTGCGGCAGATGATCCGCCAGGCGTTGAAGAAGCAGGCTGACGGCGCCTATTTCAACGTGGTGGTCGCCACCTATTACCTGGACAACATCCGTGCCCGCCCGGGAGCCCTGGTGTTCGACCCCTCGCTGCCGCACACCCGTGGCACCTTCCAGCTCTCCAGCTCCCGTCACCCCGAGCTGATCCAGCGCTTCAACCGCTTCCTGGCCGAACACAAGGGCGAGGTGGACGCGCTCAAGGCGCAGTACCGCGTCGAGGCCAACCTCGATTCCGAGTACATGGGCCTGGAGCAGTGGAAGGTGGATTACCTGAAGCGACAGAAGAGCAAGGACGCCCCCGCCAAACCCTGATCGACGAACGGGCCGCTCCGCGTGGGGCGGCCCGTATCCCGCCGACTCGCTGCGCTTGCGGTGAACCGCCCCGGCTTGCCTCGTGGCCGAAACCTTGAACCATCGGAAATCCCATCCGGTCCATTTTCCTGAGTGGCTGAGGAAGAGACTCGGCTGGAATCCCTACCGGAAAAAGAGGAAAGCACGATGGATAACCACAAGGCTATCTCCGTTCTCAACGACCTGATCGAAACCAGCAAGGATGGCGAAAAGGGGTTTCTCGAATGCGCTGAGGACATCAAGAATCCCCAGTTGAAAGCCACCTTCACCCAGCGCTCCCAGGAATGTGCACGCGCCGCTGCCGAGCTGCAGCAGGTGGTCCGTTCCATGGGCGGTGACCCGGAAACCTCTTCCAGCGTGGCTGGCGCCCTGCACCGTCGCTGGGTCGACCTCAAGGCGCTGGTCACCGGCAAGGATGATGCTGCCATCCTCAATGAGTGCGAGCGTGGCGAAGACGTGGCGCTGAAAGCCTACAAGGAGGCTCTGGGCAAGGAGCTGCCGGCCCCCGCGCGCTCCATCGTCGAGAAGCAACTGCTTGGCGTGCAGCGCAACCATGACGAGATCAAGGCCCTGCGCAACCTGGCTCGCGCCAGCTGATCGGGCTCCGGTGGCTTCCCGGCCACCCACGAAAAAGGGACGGCGTTTGCGCCGTCCCTTTTTTCATGCTGCCTGCAGGCGGGATCAGAAGTGCACTTTCACCAGCAGGCTGGCGGTGTTCTGGTCGGTACCGCCGAGAATCTCGTCGCCGAGGAAGCTGTCGTTGTCGATGGCGTACTTGTTGGTCCAGTAGTCGTATTCGAAACCGACATACAGCTGCTTGGCACCCAGGTTCATGGCCTTGCCCAGGTCGTACTTGATCTGCGGGTTGAAGTGCAGGTTGGCGTGCAGGTCGTTCGGGCGGCTGCTGGTGCCGTCCTTGTTGTTCCACACCCAGTCCATGAAGCCGTCGATGAGGATGTCGGAGTTGCCCACTGGGATGGTGTACGACCACACCGGGGTGACCTGCCACTGGCCGGCGGGGTTGTTGGTGATGCCGTCGGGCTTGCGGTAGTAGAAGTTCAGCTGGAAGAAATCGAAGCCGGGGATGGCCAGGTCGAAGCCTGGGCCGAGCAGGTAGTTCTGGTTGCGGTTCTCGCCACGCTCGTAGGTGGCGGCCAGCAGCACGTCGGTCACCGGGCCGAAGGCGATCTTCTGGTCGAACAGCTTGCCGAAGGACAGGCGCGGCTGGATTTCACCGTAGTAGGTGTTGTTGCCCGCGTTGGCGTCGGCCTTGCCGTTGTAGTTGATCTGGTCGGCGAAGATGAACAGGTCGCCCCAGGTCCAGCCACTGGCGTGCTCGAAGGTGAAGGTCTGCTGGATTTCCGGGTTGACCTTGAAATCCTTGCCATACAGGTAGGTGACGCTGTTGTTCTGCCACAGCAGCGGGCCGTCGGCCATGGCCTGCCCTCCCGCCAGGAGGCCTGCGGTAAGGGCGATGCAGTGAGGCAGATGCTTCAGGTTCATGCGGTTTTCCTTATTTTTCAGGGCTTCAGGTTTGCCTCTACGCAGCCGGCAGGAAGCCGCCCGACGGAGCAGGGCGGTCTTGCTGGAGGCGTGGAGGGATTCCGGGTTGGCCGTCCTGGCGTCAGCTCGGCATGACGACGCGGTCGGTCTTCGGATTCCGGGGCGGCGACGGGCGATCTTCAGCGCTGGGCTGTTCGGCTGCGTCGTGCGATATGCGCCGGGCCTCGTGGGGGGAGGCCTCGGTGGGGAATGTCGTGAACGGGGAGGGCAGGACAGTGGGCATGTCGCGGTCCGGGCGGCGGACGGCGCCGGATGTGCCGGTCTGGGCGGATGCGTTCATCGTTCAAAGCCTGCCTGTTGTTTTTGTAGGTCGTGGGCTTGCGGGTTACAGCCGTCCCGCTGGCTGCCTCGCGTTTGGAAACTGAACTGCGGGTCAGGTTTTGCGAATATAGCATCCTGTTTACAATCTGGGTAACAAAATAAATCAAAATTGTGTACATAAAGTCGGCCGTTTTGCCTGCGACCGATCGACTCGCCACGGGCCTCCCCCGAACGCCCTGTAAAGCACGCCATCCCTGCACGAAGCCCCGACGTGCCTCGCCGTTCCGTCCGGAGGCGGATGCCCATAAAAAAGCCCGCTTTGTAGGCGGGCTGTAATTCCTGTCCTCACCGGGTGGGTGCATTCAGGTGGGAGCAAAACTTAATGGGCGGCGCAGTGATGGCTGCGTTCCTTCTCACCCAGGATGTTGAACAGGATGTTGAGCACCAGGGCACTGACGGTGGCCATGGCGATGCCACTGTGGGTGATGGGTTCCATCCAGTGGGGCAGGTGGGCGAAGAATTCGGGGCGCACCACCGGCACCATGCCCATGCCCATGCTCACGGCCACCAGCAACTGGTTGCGGCGGTCGGTGATGTCTGCTTCGTGGAGGATCTTGATGCCGGTGGCGGCGACCATGCCGAACATCGCCAGGCCCGCACCGCCCAGGACCGCAGGCGGAATGGAGGCCACCAGGAAGGCGGCCTTGGGCAGCAGGCTGAGGGTGATCAGGAACAGGCCGGCGACGGCGGTGACGTAGCGGCTGCGCACACCGGTCATCTGTACCAGGCCGATGTTCTGGGCGAAGGAAGAGTGGGTGAAGGTGTTGAAGAAGCCGGCGAAGAAGGACGCGCCGGCGTCGCACAGCAGGCCACGGCGCAGGGCTTTCGGGCAGACCTCGCGGCCGGTGATCTTGCCCAGGGCGAGGAACATGCCGGTGGACTCGACGAAGATGATCACCACCACCAGGCACATGGACAGCACCGGTGCCAGCTCGAACTTGGGCATGCCGAAGTGCAACGGGGTGACCACCTGGAACCAGGGCGCCTGCTCCAGGCCCGTGAGGTCGACCATGCCCATGCCGCCGGCAACCAGGTAGCCCACGGCCATGCCGATCAGCACCGAGACGTTGACCCAGAATCCGCGCATGAAGCGGTTCACCAGCAGGATGATGCCGAGCACCAGGGCGGCGACCGCCAGGTATTCCAGGGCGCCGAACTGCACCGCCTTGCTGCCGCCGCCGGCCCAGTTCACCGCAACGGGGAAGAGGGTGAGGCCGATGGAGGTGATCACCGTGCCGGTCACCAGCGGCGGGAAGAAACGCACGATTCGCGCCATGAAGGGGGCCAGCAGCAGGCCGAAGAAGCCGGCTGCGATGGTCGCGCCGAAAATACCCTGCAGGCCGACGCCGGGCATGCCGGCCATCACCACCATGCTGCCGACGGCGGCGAAGCTCGCGCCCATCATCACCGGCATGCGGATGCCCACCGGGCCGATGCCGAGCGACTGCACCAGGGTGGCGATACCGGCGACCAGCAGGTCGGCGTTGATCAGGAAGGCGATCTCCTCGCGGGACAGGCCGGCGGCCTGGCCGACGATCAGCGGCACGGCCACGGCGCCGCCGTACATCAGCAACACGTGCTGGATGCCGACGAGCAGGAGTTGCAACAGAGGCAGGCGTTGATCGGCGGGCGGAATGGCGAGCTCGGGCTCGGTCAGCTTGGTCATGCAACACCTCTGGCGCTTTTGTTTTTGTTGAGCCGTTTAGGCCGCAGCTGGCAAAGGCCGGCTGCGATCCTGGTATTCATGTTTCTGCCATCCGGGCCCAGCTGTGGGCGGTGGATGGGGTACGCGGAAGAAATGGCAGGGCCTGATGCTGGAGGTGCACCGGAACGCCGTGCCGGAAGACGATAAAAAAAGCCTGCCTGGGGCAGGCTTGAAACACGGGCCGCAGCTTGGGGATGCGGCCCGTCGTGGTCGAGATTAGTTGGTCTTGGCGCCCTGGGCGATCCACGAGCCGATCAGGTCACGCTCGGCCTGGGTCATCTGGGTGATGTTGCCCAGCGGCATGATCTGGGTGGCGACGGCCTGAGCCTGGATCTTCGGCGCGAGGGCCTGGATCTGCTGCGGGGTGTCGAACATCACGCCACCCGGAGCCGCCGTGAACAGGGGGCTGGTGGGGGTGGCGGAATGGCAGACGGAGCAGCGTTCCTGGATCACGCTGTGGACCTTGTCGAAGTCCGCACTGCCGGCATTGGCCTGGGCGGTAGCGGGCGCCTGCTCGGTGGCGTGCTGGGCCGGAGCCTGGGCCTGCTCAGCGGGCTTGCTGGCTTCGGTGGTGGCTGCCGGCGCTGCGGCTTCGGTCTTGGCCGGTGCGGTGACCGGGGCGACGTTGGCGGTGGGCGCGGTGGCGGCCTTGTAGTTCGGCGAGGTGACGAAGGCCAGGCAGATCATGCCCAGTGCGCCGGCCGGGAGGGTCCAGGCGAACTTGTTGCTTTCGTGGCGGGTGTTGAAGTAGTGGCGCACGAGAACGGCGATCACCGCGATCCCGGCCAGGATCAGCCAGTTGTACTTGCTGCCGTAGGTGCTCGGGAAGTGGTTGCTGATCATGATGAACAGCACCGGCAGGGTGAAGTAGTTGTTGTGGCGCGAGCGCAGCAGGCCCTTGGCCGGCAGGGCCGGGTCCGGGGTGCGGTTCTCTTCGATCGCCTTAACCAGTGCACGCTGTGCCGGCATGATGATGCGGAACACGTTGCCGACCATGATGGTGCCGATCAGCGCGCCGACGTGGATGTAGGCACCACGACCGCTGAACACCTGGGTGAAGCCCCAGGCGGCGCCGATCACCAGCACGAAGAGGATCAGGCCGAGCAGGGCGGGTTGCTTGCCCAGGGGCGAGTCGCACAGCAGGTCGTAGATGAACCAGCCGGCGATCAGCGAACCCACGCCGATGGCGATGGCTGCCGCGGGGGCGAGGTCCAGGCCGGGGGCGATCAGGTACAGGGTCGGGTTCAGGTAGAACACCACGGTCAGCAGGGCGACGCCCGACAGCCATGTGAAATAGGCTTCCCATTTGAACCAGTGCAGGTTGTCCGGCATTTTCGGCGGGGCGAGCTTGTATTTCTCCAGGTGGTAGATGCCACCCCCGTGGATCGCCCACAGGTCACCGGCCAGCCCGTCGCGCGGGGCCTTGCGGTTGAGGTTGTTCTCCAGCCAGACGAAATAGAACGATGCGCCGATCCAGGCGATACCGGTGATCATGTGAACCCAGCGAATGCTCAGGTTCAGCCATTCGGTCAGATGTGCTTCCACAGTACGTACCTCTTTCCCGAACGATCGGCACGGCGATCGCTGGGCTTCTCTTATTAGTGGTGGGGGTCGAGGAAGAGCTGCTCGTCCTCGGTGAAGTAATGCTCATCGCAGTTGTTGCCAGAACCACTGCGATCAACCACCAGGAAGTCATCCCGCTTTTCGATCGTCAGCACCGGGTGGTGCCAAACGCCGCGATGGTAATTAACGCCCTGCTTGCCATTGGTGAGGAAAGCACGGACCAGACCCGGTACAGGTGCATCGCCAACGGGCGCGACCACGACCAGAAAGGGGTTGCCGAGCAGCGGTATGAAGGCCTGGCTGCCCTGCGGATGTCGTTCAAGCATGCTGATGGGGCGGGGCATCTCCAGGGATTCGGCGCTGAAGATGCTGATGATCGCCTTGTCGTCCGGCTGGGCCGTTTCGACGGTGGCCAGCTTGTGGTAACGGCGGGTGGAGCCGTTGTTGATCATGAAGAATTCGCTGCCTTCGGTTTCGATGACGTCACCGAACGCGGCGAAGGCTTCTTTGGTCAGGGGCTCGATCTTGAGAGTGCGCATGCTGTTCTTCTTATCCTTACTGTCGCCCCGCCACGGTGACGGGGGTTGCCGGAAGCTGTCCGGCGTTAACTGGCCACCTTGCCGAACAGGCGCAGGCGACTGACGCCTCCGTCCGGGAACACATTCAGGCGTACGTGGGTGACGGGGCCGAGGGCCCGGATCTGTTCGATGTATTTGTGTTCGGCGTGCATCGAGAGTTTCTGGCTCGGTAGCAGCTCGCGCCAGAACAGGCTCTGGGTCTCGATCTGGCTGTCGGTGCCGCCTTTGACGAAGGCGGCCTGGATCGAGCAGCTGTCGGGGTAGTTGCCCTTGAAGTGCAGGGTGTCGACCACGATGCGCTCGATCTCGCCGGGGTGGCCGAGGGCGACTATCACCCAGTCGTTGCCAGGCGTGCGGCGGCGGGCGGTTTCCCAACCGTCACCCATGTTGATGCCACGGCCCGGGTTGAGGATGTTGCCCATGCGACCGAAGTGCTCGTCGGAGCAGGCCAGCGCGCGGCCGCCATTGAGGGCGGCGGCGAGGTCGACCTGCTCGTTGTCGCCGACCGCGCTCCAGTCGCGATGGGGCACGCCGTATACGCGCAGGCGCGCCACGCCGCCATCGGGGTAGATGTTGAAACGCAGGTGGGTGAAGGCCTGGTCGTTGTCGACCGCGTGGTAGTGGTGGCTGTCGCCCTTGAGTTCCACGGCGCCGAGCACGTCGCTCCACTGGGTGTTCTCGTCCGGGTCGCCGTTGGCCACGAAGCAGCCTTCGAGGGACGCGGACGGCGGGTAGTTGCCGGTGAAGAAGCTGGTGTCGATGTCCACGCCCTTGATCGAGCCCGGTACACCCAGGCGGATCACGGCATGGTCGTAACCTTCGAAACGTTTGCGGCGGGATTCCCAGCCGTCCATCCACTTGCCGTTGTCGTCGAACACGCCTTCCTTCCAGACGGCCGCGGTCGGCTGGAACAGGCGGTTGACGTCAGCGAACCAGTCGTCGGTGACCGAGATGGCTCGGGTCCCGAGGCGGGCATCGGCGAGGTTGACGTACTTTTCGAAGGGTACTGCGTAGCTCTTCATCGTTGCTGTCTGCCTTGAAACAGTGGCATTGCGTAGGGCGGCGTGCCTGCAACTGGGGTTACATCTGCTGCAGGCGGAACAGCGCGATCTTGTTGATCTCGGCCAGGGCCCGGCTGAATTCGGCTTCGGGGGAGTTGTGGATGCGCTCCTCGAAGGCCGCCAGGATCTGGTGCCGATTGCTGCCCTTCACCGCCATGATGAAAGGAAACCCGAACTTGGCCTTGTAGGCGTCGTTCAGCTCGGTGAAGCGCGAGAACTCTTCAGCCGTGCATTCGTGGATGCCGGCACCGGCCTGTTCGCTGGTGCTGGCTTCGGTCAGTTCGCCACGGACGGCGGCCTTGCCTGCCAGGTCCGGGTGAGCGTTGATCAGGGCCAGCTGGGCGTCGTGGCTGGCGCTGAGGAGGATGTCGGACATGCGCTGATGCAGGCCGTCGATCTGGTCGACGCTGGCGTCCAGGCCGAGGTCGTAGGCTTTCTCGGCGACCCAGGGCGAATGCTCGTAGATGTCGGCAAAGGCGCTGACGAAGGCATCGCGGGACAAGCTGGACGGGGTGATCTTCTGGAAGCTGCTCATTGGGCGTTGCCTTGGAAAGGGTGGGTGGTGTGCCAGTGGCGGGCGATGTCCACGCGGCGGGCGAACCAGACCTTGTCGTGGCTCTTCACGTATTCGATGAAACGGGCCAGGGCGGCGAGGCGCGCGGGGCGGCCCAGCAGGCGGCAGTGCATGCCGATGGACAGCATCTTCGGCGCGCCGGCTGCACCTTCGGCGTAGAGCACGTCGAAGGCGTCCTTCAGGTATTCGTAGAAGTCGTCGCCCTTGTTGAAACCCTGCACCTGGGTGAAGCGCATGTCGTTGGTGTCGAGGGTGTAGGGGATGACCAGGTGCGGCTTCTCCACGGTGCTGGCCGGGTCCCAATAGGGCAGGTCGTCATCGTAGGTGTCGGAGTCGTAGAGGAAGCCACCTTCCTCCATCACCAGGCGGCGGGTGTTCGGGCCGGTGCGGCCGGTGTACCAGCCCATGGGGCGCTCGCCGGTCAGTTCGGTGAGGATGCGGATGGCCTCGAGCATGTGCTCGCGCTCCTGCTCCTCGCTCATGTACTGGTAGTCGATCCAGCGGTAGCCGTGGCTGCAGATCTCGTGGCCCGCCTCGACCATGGCGCGGATGGCGTCCGGGTGACGCTGGGCGGCCATGGCGACGGCGAAGATGGTCAACGGGATGTCGTGCTTCTTGAACAGGTTGAGCAGGCGCCAGACGCCGACGCGGCTACCGTATTCGTAGAGGGATTCCATGCTCATGTTGCGCGCGCCCTGCAGGGGCTGCGCCGCGACCATCTCGGAGAGGAAGGCCTCGGATTCCTTGTCGCCATGAAGGATGTTGCGTTCGCCGCCTTCCTCGTAGTTGAGAACGAAGGAAAGGGCGACGCGAGCCTCGCCCGGCCAGTGCGGATGCGGGGGATTGCTGCCGTAGCCGATCAGGTCGCGGGGGTAGTCGAGGCTCACTACTGGATTCCTTCTTGTCTGTTGAGGGTTCGCAGAGCCGTGGCTGCGCGAACACGATGGGTGATTGTATACAAATGTCGTTGCGTTTTGTAAATCGAATATTTGTCCAAGTCGACGTTCTGCAGGTTTGCAAAAAACTTGCCTGAATGGTCAGCTCTTTGCAATAAAACCCTTGTCGGGTGGAGGTATGCATCAAAATGGTGCCAGCTGCCCGAGCGCCCACGGAGGTGGGAAAAATTCTGGAATAATTGTGTACAATTCTGAAGAATAATGTCTTATATTTGTCGCATCGCGGTGCCCTTGATGCCCTTTCATGGGGCGGTAGGCACCCTGGATGCACCGAATTCAACGAGAAGAGGAGGCGTGGCAACCGCGGGTCGACGACTGCAGCGGGAGCCCGGAAAGCAATGGGACGATTGACCACCCACGTACTGGATGCCGCCCACGGTTGCCCTGGCAGCGACATCAGCATCGAGCTCTACCGCGTCGAGAACGGCGGCATGGAGCTGATCACCCGTACCACCACCAACGACGACGGCCGTTGCGATGCTCCCCTGCTGCAGGGCGAGAGCTACGCCACCGGCGTCTACCAGCTGCACTTCCATGCGGGCGACTATTACCGCAAGCGTGGCGTGAAACTGCCCGAGCAGGCCTTCCTCGACGTGGTCGTGCTGCGCTTCGGCATCAGTGCCGAGCAGGACCACTACCACGTGCCGCTGCTGATCTCCCCCTATAGCTATTCCACCTACCGCGGTAGCTAGTACCCGTCTACCCCCTGACTCATCAGCGAGTCCTTTTTCCCAGCCCGTCCACACTGCGGGCTTTTTTTTGCCTGCGATTTGGCGCCTGTCGGCATGGAACTAGACAGGAGAGTCCTGTCTGGACTGTGTGGCACTCCCGTACCAGGGTAATGGCATTTCGCCCTCTCTCTGACGAGTGGTTCGCATTTGGTCGGGAAACGGCTTGAGCAAAGTTCCCGGCGCCATAAAAATGCCGCCCCGATGTCGAGATGCCACTATTCCAAGGACGGTCGCAATGCGTCTGCAGTCTTTCGCTGCGGGCTTCTGCCTGCTTTTCCCCGCTTTTTCTGTTTTTGCCGCTGACAGCCCCGGCGCGCCCTTCGCGGGTGACCGCGACCTGATCCGCGAGCGCCAGGACCGCATCCTCGAAGAACAGCGCAAGCGCCTGCAGGACCTGCAGCAACTGCCCGGCCGCGAGGCTCCCGTCCAGCCCAGCGCCCCCGCCAGCCAGGGGCCGTGCTTCGACATCCGCAGCATCCGCCTGCAGGGTGCCAGCCTGATTTCCGCGTCGCGCCAGCGCGAGCTGCTCAAGCCCTTCGAAAACCAGTGCCTGGACAGCGGGCGCCTCAACGAGCTGCTCAAGGCCATCACCCAGCACTACATCGACAAGGGCTACGTCACTTCGCGCGCCTACCTGCCGCAGCAGGACCTGGCCGACGGCGAGCTGGACGTCATCGTGGTCGAAGGCAAGCTCGAAGGCCTCGACAGCTCGGCCATCGCCAGCGACCGCGAACTGGCCATGGCGTCGCCCGCCCGCAACGGCGAAGTGCTCGACCTGCGCGAAATGGAACAGCTGGTGGACCAGATCAACCGCCTGCCGTCGCGCCCCGCGCAACTGGAGCTGGTGCCTGGCGCGGACGTGGGTGGCAGCCGCGTGCAGCTCAAGGGCGAGCCGAGCAAACCCTGGCGCGTGGGCCTGAACCGTCACAACGACGGCCAGCGCAGCACCGGCGAGCAGCAGTGGGGCGCCAGCCTCGACTGGGACAGCCCCTTCGGCCTGGCCGACCAGCTCAGCCTCCGCGGCGGCGGCGACCTGGCCAGCGACCACTGGAAGCACTCGGCCAACCAGAGCGTCCTCTACAACCTGCCCTACGGCTGGTGGAACTTCAGCTACGCCTACAGCCAGAGCTACTACCGCACCCGTAACGACAACAGCGGCTTCCCCTTCGTCACCGACGGCGAGAGCAAGAACCACCAGTTGCGCGCCGAGCGTGTGCTGCACCGCGACAGCGTCAGCAAGACGGCGGCCAGCCTCGGCATCGCCCATGTGGAAACGCGCAACTACGTGGAGAACAGCCTGCTCGGCACCTCCAGCCCGCGCCTGACCGAATCCCAGCTGGGCTTCAACCACGGTCGCCGTATCGGCAATGCCTTCGTCAACGTCGATGTCGGCTGGCAGCGTGGCATCGGCGCCTCCGATGCCCAGCACGATCGCACGCCGTTCCATGGTTCGCCCGAGGCCCGCTACAACAAGTACAGCCTCACCGCCAGCTACCTGCAGTCCTTCCAGTTGCTGGGGGAATCCTTCAGCTTCGACAGCCTGGTCAACGGCCAACACAGCGAAGACGTGCTCTACAGCCCGCAACGCATCAGCGTCGGTGGCCTCAGCTCGGTGCGTGGCTTCAAGGAGCAATCCCTCTCCGGTGACACCGGCGCCTACTGGCGCAACCAGCTGCGCTGGCGCCGGCCGGTCACCTGGGCTGCGCTGCAACCCTTCGTGCAGGAATACGGTGCCGCCTTCGCCTATGACCTGGGGGTGATCCACGGCGATCGCTACAACCCCGGTCAGAGCGGCCGCCTCAGCGGCAACGCCTTCGAGTTCAGCGCCCGGGGCCAGCACCTGGCCGCCTCGGTCACCTTCGCGCGGTCCCTGGAACGCCCTGACGCCATCACGCGCCAGGAACACCCGGTGTATTTCCGCTTCGACCTCTTCTTCTGATTTCAGCTTCGCCCGGAGTTCCAGTACATGGACGTTCGCAGCCCCCTGTTCCAGAACATCGCCACCATCCTCGTCGGCGTGATGTTCCTCAATCCCATCGTCTCCACCGCCGCCGACCTGGCGGTGGACGCGGCCGCTGGCGGCAACACCAGCATCGGCAGCGCCGGCAATGGCGTGCCCGTGGTCAACATCGCCACGCCCAACGCCAACGGCCTGTCCCATAACCGCTTCACCGACTACAACGTCGGCCAGCAGGGGCTGATCCTCAACAACGCCACCGACAAGCTGCAGAACACCCAGCTCGGCGGCTACATCATCGGCAACACCAACCTCAACGGCCGTGCCGCCGGCCTCATCCTCAACGAGGTCAACGGCGGCAGCCCCAGCCAGCTCAAGGGCTACACCGAGGTGGCCGGGCAGGGCGCCCATGTCATAGTCGCCAACCCCCACGGCATCACCTGTGACGGCTGCGGCTTCATCAATACGCCCAAGGTCACCCTGAGCACCGGCAAGCCGGTGGTGGAGAACGGCCGCCTCGACCGCTACGACGTGGACGGCGGCGCCATCGCCATCGAGGGCGCCGGCCTCAACGCCGGCAATGTCGACCAGTTCGAGCTGATCACCCGCAGCGCGCAGATCAACGCCGAACTGCACGCCAAGCAACTGGCCATGGTCACCGGCCGCAACGAAGTGGACGCCGTCACCCTGGCCGCCACTGCCAAGGCCGACGACGGCAGCACCAAGCCGCAACTGGCCATCGACAGCTCCGCCCTCGGCGGCATGTACGCCGGGGCCATCCGCCTGGTGGGCACCGAGCAGGGCGTGGGTGTGAAGCTCGCCGGCGACATGGCCGCCAGCGGCGGCGACATCCAGATCGATGCCAACGGCAAGCTGACCCTGGCACGCACTGCCGCCAGCGGCGACATCACCCTCAAGGCCAACGATGTCGACCTGACCCGCAGCGCCTACGCCGGCGGCAAGGCCAGCGTCACCAGCGGCGGCACTGTCGAGGTGAAGGAAAGCCTGGCGGCCGCCGGCGACCTGAGCCTGAACGCCGCGCGCATCGACAACCGGGGCAACCTGGAAGCCGGCGTGCGCGCCGACGGCAGCGCCAACACCGCCAGCGTCCTCGACCTCCAGGGCGGCACCCTGACCAACCGCGGCAAGGTGCTGGCCCAGGGCACCCTGACCACCGACCTGGCGAAGCTCGACAACCAGGGCTCGCAACTGGTCGCCGCCGGCTCCGCCCAGGTGAAGGCCCAGACCCTGGAAAACCACGGTGGCCAACTCATCGGCCGGCAGGACCTGAAGGTCGAAGGCAAGCAACTGGACAACAGCGGTGGCACCCTGGCCGCCAACAAGGCACTGACCGTTACCGTCACCGACGAGGTGAAGAACCTCGGCGACGGCCTGATCCTCTCCAAGGCCGACGGCCTGACTCTCACTACCGCCGTGCTGGACAACCAGGGCGGTACCCTCCAGGCCGACAGCGGCGAGCTCAAGGCCACCGCCAGCAACCGCCTGGACAACCGCAGCGGCAAGGTCCTCGCCGGCGATGGCAAGCTGACCCTCGCGGCCGGCGAACTGAGCAACCAGCAGGGTCGCCTCAACGCCCAGGGCGGTGCCCTCACGGCCACCGTCGACAGCCTCGGCAACGGCCAGGGCCGCATCCAGGGCGACAGCGTCGAGCTCACCAGCACCACCCGCCTGGACAACGGCCAGGGCCAGATCGTCGCCACCCAGGGCGACCTGAGCATCAAGCGCGGCGAGGTCATCAACGACGGCGGCCAGCTACTGGCCAAACAGGCGGTGACGGTCGATGTCGACAGCCTGCGCAACCAGGGCGGCACTGTGGGTGGCGACAGCGCCAGCCTCACCCTGACCGGCAAGCTCGCCAACGACGGTGGCCTGATCGAAGCCAGCAAGACCCTCGCTCTCGACGTCGGCTCCGCCAGCAACGCCGGCGGCAAGCTGCGCGCACTCGGCAGCACCGGCATCAGCACTTTCGCCATCGGCGGCCGCTTCGACAACGACGGCGGCCTGGTGGAAATCGGCAACGCCGGCTTCAGCCTCACCAGCGCCAGCCTCAGCAACCAGCAGGGCACCCTGCGCCACGTCGGTACCCAGGGCTTCGCCCTCAGCCTGGCCGATGCCGGGCAGGCCGGCGGCAGCTTCATCACCAACGGCGTGCTCAGCCTCGATGTCGCCGACTGGACCAACAGCAGCCTGCTGCAGGCCCAGCGCCTGGACCTCAAGGTCGGCACCTTCACCCAGACCGCCAGCGGCAAGCTGGTGTCCATCGACGACATCACCGCCAGCGGCGGCGACTGGACCAACGACGGCGCCATCGAAACCGAAGGCAAGCTGCAACTGGCCCTCACCGGCCGCTACCAGGGCAACGGCAGCCTGAAGAGCCTGGGCGACCTGACCCTCAGCGCCGCCAATGCCGAACTCGGCCAGGGCGCGCAACTGCGCAGCGGCGGCAAGGGCGAGTTCCGCCTCGGCAGCAGTCTGGTCAACGCCGGCACTATCAGCACTGTGGGCGATACCCTGCTGATCGTCGCCAGCCTCGACAACCGCGGCACCCTCGGCGCCGCGCAGAAGCTGCGCATCGAAGCCCCGACCCTGCTCAACCAGGGCCTGGTCTTCAGCGGCGCCGACATGGCCCTGCGCGCCAACAGCCTCACCAACCTCAAGGGCGACATCTACAGCCTGGGCGCACTGAGCGCGGCGAAGGACGATGCGAATGGGCAGATGGCGTTGCTGGAGAACCGTTCCGGCGGCATCGAGTCCACGGGCGACATGACCCTGCGTGCCGCCACCCTGACCAACCGCAAGGAGCTGTTCACCCCCGGCAAGACGCTGGTCTCCGGCTCCATCAGCGTGGTCTGCTACGACTGCAGCGGTGATCACCACAACGTCGACTACGTCGCCACCGAGCGCTTCGAAAGCTCGGTGCTGGAAGATTCCGCCGCGTCGCGCATCCACAGCGGCGGCAACCTCGATATCCAGGGCGGTGTCATCGCCAACCGTTACAGCAGCCTGAGCGCCACCGGCAACATCGGCATCCAGGGCACCAGCCTGGAGAACACCGGCGCCGCCACCGGCATCATCGAGCGCGTCCGTCGTTTCAATACCGGCCGCGTCACCGACGGCACCGATGAGCGCTTCCGCGACAACTACATCAATCCCTACAACGCCCAGCCGATGCCGAAGGAAGTGCCCAGTGCGCTCTACAGCTGGGCGTTGACCAGCGACGTCGAGACCCGCACGCCTACCGGCATCGGTTCGCCGGCCATCATCCAGGCCGGCGGCAACGTCAGCATCCAGGCCACCCAGCCCATCACCAACGACTCGGTCCTGGCCAACCAGGCGCCCCAGGGCGGCACCGCCCAGAACCTGGACAGCCAGGTAGGCCTCACCAGCCAACCGCTGGTGGTGCAGCTCAATGCACAGCTGGCGCCGGACGCCAACCAGCAGGCGGTCAACCCGGTGACGCTGCCGGGCTTCGGTCTGCCCCAGGGCCAGAACGGCCTGTTCCATGTCAATCAAGGTGCCGGCCATCGCTACCTGGTCGAGACGCGCGCCGAGTTCGCCAACCTGAAGAGCTTCCTCAGCTCCGACTACATGCTGAACCGCCTCGGCTTCGACGCTGACCAGGCGCAGAAACGCCTGGGTGATGGCCTCTATGAGCAGCGCCTGATCCGCGAAGCGGTGGTCGCCCGCACGGGCAAGCGCTTCATCGACGGGCTCGCTTCGGATGAGGCTCAGTTCAAGTACCTGATGGACAACGCCATCGCCAGCAAGGAAGCCCTCAACCTAGCCCCGGGCGTGGCCCTGAGCGCCGAGCAGGTGGCCGCCCTGACCCACGACATCGTGTGGATGCAGGAGCAGGACGTGAATGGCGAGAAGGTGCTGGTGCCGGTGCTCTACCTGGCCCAGGCCAAGGACCGCCTGGCGCCCAGCGGCGCACTGATCCAGGGCCAGGACGTCGCCCTCATCAGCGGCAGCACCCTCAGCAACAGCGGCACCCTGCGTGCCAGCAACCAGCTGCAGGCGTCTGCCCTGAACATCGACAACCGTGGCCTGATGCAGGCGGGCGATCGCCTGTCCCTGCTGGCCACCGACAGCATCCGCAACGCCCATGGCGGCATCATCAACGGCAAGGACGTCAGCGCCATCGCCCTCACCGGCGACATCATCAACGAGCGCACCATCAGCCAGGACGCCCGCAGCGGCAAGAACTTCAGCCAGCTCACCAGCGTGGTGGACAAGGCCGCCGGGATCGAGGCGAGCAACAGCCTGAACCTCTCCGCCGGGCGCGACATCCAGAACATCGGCGGCAGCCTCAAGGCCGGCGGCAACGCCACGTTGAGTGCCGGCAATGACCTGGTCATCGCCTACGCTGCCGAAGAGAACGGCAGCATGCGCCAGGACAAGCGCCACTTCTGGAGCAATACCAGCACCACCCAGCATGGAAGTGATGTGCAGATCGGCGGCAACCTGCAGGCCAGCGCCGGGCAGGATCTCGCAGTGATCGCCAGCACCGTCAAGGCGGGGGGCGACGTCAGCCTGGAGGCCGAGCGCGACATCACCATCGCTGCGGCAGCCGACGAGAGCAGCAGCGAATACCGCTACAAGCGCAGCGGCAAGAAGATCAACAAGGAAGACAGCACCGTCCGCCAGCAGGCGGCGGTGATCGAAGCGGGCGGCGATCTCGATATCGAGGCGGGCGGCAACCTGCTGCTCAGCGCCAGCAAGCTCAAGGCCGGTGACGAAGCCTACCTGTACGCCGGCGAACAGCTGGCCCTGACCGCAGGGCAGGACAGCGACTACCACCTTTACGACATGAAGAAGAAGGAGGCCTTCGGCGCCAAGAAGACCCAGCGCGACGAAGTCACCGATGTCCGTAATGTCGGCACCAGCATCATCACCGGCGGCGACCTCACCCTCGCCAGCGAAGGCGACCAGCTCTACCAGCGCGCTCACCTGGAAAGCGGCAGCAACCTGACCCTGGAAAGTGGCGGTGCCATCACCTTCGAAGCGGTCAAGGACATGCACCAGGAGAGCCATGAGAAGAGCAAGAGCAGCTTCGTGTGGAACTCCATGGAGGGCAAAGGCAAGACGGATGAAACGGTCCTGCAGAGCCAACTGATCGCTCAGGGTGAGATCGCCATCAAGGCTGTCGATGGACTGAAGATCGATATCAAGGAGATCAACCAGCAGAGCGTCAGCCAGACCGTCGATGCGATGGTGGCTGCCGACCCGCAACTGGCCTGGCTGAAAGACGTTGAACAGCGAGGTGATGTTGACTGGCGTCGAGTGAAGGAAGTGCATGACTCCTTCAAGTACAGCCATTCGGGGCTGGGCGGTGGTGCGGCGATCATCATTGCGATCATCGTTGCCTACTTCACTGCGGGTGCTGCTAGCGGGCTTATTGGTACGGCTGCGAGTGCGACTGCAGGCTCGGGCAGTGCGATGGCAGCTGCAGGCACAGCTACAGCATCCGCCGTGGCGAATGGAGCGGCGATTGGCTCTACGGTGGCGGCGGGCACGGCCAATGCCGCTTTAACTGCTGTGGCTTCGTCCGCAGCTGGATCGGCCGCTGTAAGCACCATCAATAACAAAGGAAATCTTGGCGCGGTCGTTAAAGACATCACGTCGAAGGATGCGATGAAAGGGTATGTCGTTACTGGGGTGACGGCAGGTTTGACGGCTGGGGTCTACGACAAGTGGACCGGTACTAATACTGCCCCCTCAACTTCTTTACCTAATAGTGGGGCCGTTACCGCAGCGGGCGGGCTTGGCACCTGGGAGGGCGTCGGTCGATTCACTGCCAACCAAGTGCTCCAGAATGGGACCTCCACACTAGTTGACCGCGCCCTGGGAGGGGATTCGAAGTTCAGCGACGCCCTGCGTACCAGTCTGGCCAACGCTTTTGCTGCCGCTGGCTTCAACTGGGTGGGAGACAAGACCAGCGTTTACGAGTGGGACTGGAAAAACGGCAGTCTGCCCAAGATAGGGCTGCACGCCCTCATGGGGGGGCTCGCGGCCGAAGCCGCAGGTGGAGATTTCAAGACAGGCGCTTTGGCGGCTGGCTTGAACGAAGCCATCGTAGACGAGCTCGCCGACGTCTATGGCCATATGGACCTGGAAGAGAAGAAGCGCTTGCTCGTCATGAACTCGCAAGTACTTGGCGTCTTGGCCGCAGCTGCTCAGGGAGGCGACGAAGCAAGCCTGCAGACTGGAGCCTGGGTAGCTGGTAATGCGACTAGTTACAACAATCTTGATCATCCATCCGCTGATCAGCTTTTGAGTGAGTTGAAAGATTGTCGTGCAGGAAAACAGTGCAGTGAACAAACGCTCTACGGAATTCTAGATAAGTACGAGAAATTATCAGCGGCTCGCTCTAACGCCATTGAGTCTTGTACAAGCCGTGCTTGCGTTGAAAAGATAGTAAACAGCTCTATCGCAATGGACGATCCAGTAGCTAAAGAGCTGATGAGCTTCCTTTATCGCAGCGTGGGATACGATGTTCCTGGTCTTCTCAATGGCAATCCTAGTGTAGTTGCGGTGCCTTCAGCTAACCCGTTCAACGAGCACGGTGATCTTTTCACTCTGGATAAGCAGCTGGTGCTGGCCAAGTATCTTAGAGAGGGTTGGTTGACTTCTCAGGAGCAGGGGGCGCTGGACGTATGGATGAGTTCTACTCAGTGGCTAGAGCGTGCTTATGGGAAAACTCTCAATCCACAAGAGCGAGCGACGCTACTGGGTAACTTGGCACAGGAAGGGGTGATGGGTATTCACGGCGGGCGTATGCCTGCTGGTAGTACTGGTGGGGCGACTGCCGGGAACGGGCGAGGAGTGGCAGGCGTCAGCGTAGGGAAAGAGGTCAAGCCCGAAAAGGCTGTTGGTGATACGAAGCCAAAATGGGACAACGCCGTTTCACAAAGTGATGGGGATTTTGGCGCGCTTAATCAGAAGCCAAGACCGAGGTTTGTTGCGGATTCGTCCGGTATTGTTATTGATCTAAATTATACGAGGGGGCTTACGGCAACGAATGTTACAGTCACGGGGGCTCGTGGTGGCGTCCAGTATCCGCTACAGGGGCAAAGACCAAATTCCTACGCTAATCTTGGGAATGGCCACGTCATTGTCTATGGTCCAGAGGGGCGTGCGCTGTATGATGTCTCTAGCGCTCGAATAAAGGTGGTTGAATGGCATCAATCACCAAACGGGCAGTATTTCCCGAAAAAAGGCAGTGATACGAAAGTTTTCGAAGGGAATGTACCAAAATCAATCCTTAATGACTTGGGTTTGTGATGATGAAGAGCTGTCGGGGTGGTATTTCTACGCAGTCGTTGAGCTTGTTTTCTTCGGATATTGGAGCTGGAGAATTTTTTTCGTATGTGGGTAATCTGGTTTCGCTGGAGCAGGCGATTGCAGTTATAGGGTTATTATCTCCTGATTTTGTTGAGCACGATGGCCATGTTTTCTGGTTGCCTACCGTTCAGCAGTATGATCCACAAAAAAATATGTTGAGTGGGTTGGTTGAGGCGGAGACAGGGCAGTTGGAGAGGGGTTTTTCTCGGAGGGATGTGGAACGATATAGGAACAATTTCTCAGTAAGCCAGTTTTTTTCGAGGTGGGAGAGTGCGCCTGATCGGCCAGTATTTAAGGTTGGGCTATCGGAGGAGGACTATCGGCTTTGTTATATTTTTGCTGAGCAACTTAAAAAATACTGGAGGGTGGCGCTGTCTGAGTGCTTTCCAGAAAAAAAATTTGAGTTTGAGGTTGCTGATGATCTTCTTGATGAGTACGGGGTTTGCCTGACGTTTTGGCAGATTTAAGAGATCAATAAGAGACAAGCCACGTTTATTGCATCTAGGGTTATGGAAGTCCATGGAAGGAGGTCTGTATGCCACGTCTAACACGTATTTCATTGCCAGGTATTTCACTTCGCCTGATTCAGAAAGGGAACAATCGCTCAGCCTGTTTTTGCGTTGACGAGGATTATCTTTTTATCTGGACGTATTGCTGGAGCAGGTAAAGAAGCATGGATGTGCGATCCATGCCTGGTGTCTGATGACTTTTGACCACGCCCGAAAGCCCTGATTCCGCTATAAACTAGACCCAGGGCTGGTTGATCAAATACGTGCCGCCACAAATGGAAACTATGCACTGGGAAGTCCCAAGTTTTTTGCTGAATTTGAGGCGGCGTTGGGGCGAGTAGTCACAAGAGGTAAGCCTGGACGTCCCAAGAGTGTACTCGATCTTTAGGTCTGTCCCTTATCGTTTTATTATTTTCTGTAAGGTTAAGGAGTGATCAGTTTTTCGGGCTTGCCGGCTACCTTAGTCGGGTTGAGGAAGAAATATATTCTGTCTGTGTAACTGGGCGATGGGTGAGGGGTGAAAGTCTGCTTGGGCGGATGCCGGTCAATGGTTTGTTGTGCTGCTTATAGTTGAGCTCTTTGGGCATGTGCTAGGGCTATGATCTGAATAGGCTATAAATGAAAGGGTGTTAAGGAAATATGAAACGTACTTGTCTTGTCGCGGTCATGGCTCTTATGACTGCCTGTTCCAATAAAGATCCAGCAACTCTTCCAGTTGCCTCTAATGAAGCACCTTCTGCTATTCAGGCCTTCCGTGATATCTGCCTGAAGACTGCGCCCGACTTCTCTCAGGCCGCAGTGGTCGCCAAGACATTTGGTGTCGAAGTTACCGATATGGGCTTCATGATGGCGGGCTTCAACGCTGACAAGAGCATGAGTGTCCAGATCCAGGCAGGGAAGGAGTGTGCTGTGACCACGCCTTCGCAGCGGGACGAGAGCCTTACCCGGCAATTGCTGGACTCTGCTCGTGGTCTGTCAGGTACTCCGGTTGCGCAAACCGCTCCTTCCATGGTCACGCTCGGCGGCCAGGTTTTTATCCTCGCTCATGACCGAAGTGGCGGTGAGGCGTATGTCCTGCTGAAAGCAAAGGACTGACGTTAAGTCGATAGCGCCGGCACAGGTTACGGTGCTGGCGTCACTCCCCTCAGATATTTTGCTTCCGGCCATTACCCGGTCGGGAAAGCCATTTCATTCTTCGTTATCGGTCGCCTAATGCTCCAGAAATTCTTTATCGCTCTTGCCCTTGTCAGTCTGGGGGGCTGCTACAGCATGCCCACCTCATCGGTACCTGCCTCCTACGAACCTACCGCCACTTCTGGCACCAGTTATCTGATCGGTGTCGTGGGTATCTGGTCGGATGCCTATATCGCTGCCGAAGAGCAGAAACTGCTACTGCGCCAGCGCGGTGGTCATGAGTTCGCCTCTGCACAGTCGCTCAATGGTTGGTTAGTCCGGACGCCTCGGGATGTACGTGATCGATCGAAAGGAGTCGGCTCGTTGTTCGTGATGCCGTTGAAGCCTGGACGCTATGAGCTCTTCAACGTCTGGTTCGATACTGGGCGTACTCGCTCCTGGAGCCGGGAGGATTTCTCGATTCCGCTGAATCTGGAGGCTGGCAAGGCCTACTACATCGGTGATTTCCGCAGCGCCTGCATCATCGTCGGGAATGCCTGTACCTATTTCCATAGTCGCCATCCGGAGCGGGATTTAGCGCTCGCAAGGACGGCGCACCCTGAGTTGCCTTCCATTGAAGAACTCGACCTCAAATACCTCGATGGTGCTTATCCGACGATTATCGACCAGAGCGGCCCCAAGGCTTCTGTCTACAGGGCGCTGATGTCCGGGGAGCTGAAATGAAGAAGTGCATGCTATTGCTTGCAGCATTACTGCTCCTGACAGGCTGCCAGATCCATCACACGCTCAAGGAGCCGGACATCGTGCTCGGCGAGCCGCTGCCTCCCATCAACGTCGTGATAAGTGGGGATGTACCGGCGCCTCTCATTCGCAACTACCTACGAGGTACCGGGGCGTTTGAGCAGGTGACCGAGGGCTATGATCGGAACGGCTACAACCTGGTGGTCATCTCCCAGAGCAACTATTGGCAGTGGCACAACATCCCCAGGATGTTCCTGAGTGCGTTCACCTTCTTCCTCGTGCCCGCCCCGACCTACTGGGACAGCCGTATCGGCTTCCTTGTCAGCAAAGGTGAGAAGCCGCTCCGCACTTACGAGATCACCAATCACACCGAGCACAGGATCGGCCTGATCCCGACCGGGGACGCTCGAGGAGCGAATGTGCGGGTGATCGTCGATACCTTCGTCGCCCAGGTGCTCGCCGACCCGCCCTTCGACAAGGTGGCCTATGAGCAATCCGAGAACGCATCATCCTCCGCTTCAAGTGGCCGCGATTGCGGCAAGCCGGAGTGCCTGATCGAATAATCCCTGCGCCACCTTGGACATGGAACTCATCAGACGCGCTTATATCGTCAGCTCACATGGAAGGTCATGCGCAGCTTCGGATGAGTTCGTGCTGGGGTGGAAGTCTCAGGCAGAGTGTTGGGTTTAGTATTTCATCTTTATTTGTATCGTGCTCTGCGGGTGCTTAGTTGTGAAGCTCGGGTATTGAGGGCTCCAAATAATGTTTGATTTTCTGTTGAAGAACAGTGCTTCTCTAGCGAACTTGAAAGAATTCATCGCCTTGGTGATCCGCGCGACTGTGGATGAGGTGCTTGTTTTCAAGGATGAGGACTTCTACGAAAAAGCAGATGTGTTGGATCTTTCCAGCTGCAGTTGTTTGTGCTTGTTCTCATATGTCCAAGGTGATGCGGAAGTGCTCTTGCAGCTTTTTAGATGTGCGTTGGAGGCGGCGGAGTTAAAGGAAAGAGTGATTTCGGTGTCTGCGTCTTTAGGGGTTGAATGCTATGTTCCGGATCCTGTTAGCAATGCTTGGATATGCGTAGCGAATAATGGAGTGTTGTCTGATTTAGTAATGGTTGATAGTGAGAGTGAGGGCTGTTTTTATTTTGTCTAAGATGGGCCTTCTACGTCTCCCTTGCCGATTGTGGTTTGCGTGTCAAAAACTTAATAGAGGGCTAATGCCTGATCCTGCCGCAAGCAGGTATGAGCTAAGGCAGTGTGCTGAGTCTCAGTCATAATTCTGTTTTGCTTTCTGTTGCTAGAGTCGCGTGTTCTTGTTGTTTAGTGATGCGGCGGTAAAGATTTAAATAGGCAGATATCGTTTTTGTAGATTTTGATGTGTTCATGTCAAGAATCGGTTAAGTATTCTTTGGCTATATTAGAGGTATGACCAGACTGCTACTGGGAAGCTGGTCAAGCCTTGCTGCTTTGCCGCCGGAACTATGGTTTCGACTCCAGATGGCGATAAGGCCATTGAGACGATCAAGGCTGGGGACATTGTCTGGAGCAAGCCGGAGAAGGGGGGTAAACCCTTTGCCGCTGCAGTCACGGCCACGCATATCCGCACTGATCAGGCGATCTACCGGCTGAAGCTGAAGTCTACTGACAAGGATCTGGCCGATACGCTCTTGGTCACACCTGGCCATCCCTTCTATGTGCCGGTACGCAATGATTTCGTGCCTGCGATCAGCCTCAAGCCGGGTGATGAACTGCAGTCGCTAGGCGATGGCAGCAGCAATGATGCTTCGATCCTGGTTGAATCCATTGAGATGGTTCAGCCTCAAGGGGTGACCTACAACCTAACGGTGGATATTGGCCACACCTTCTATGTAGGGAACCTGAAAACGTGGGTGCACAACACCGGTAATTGCTTGCAGTGTGGGGCAGGTGGGTGTGTGGTGCATGCTACGGAGGGTCCAAAAGAGGTAGCTGGTACTGCTACGACGGGTGGGAAGGAAGTTTTTGCAAAGTATACAAAGGTTAATGTGAATGACCCCGCAGCAGACGCCATCGCAGCAAGGTTGGGTGGAATTTCTTCAGCAAAATTTCCTGGTAAATTTAAAGATCGCGAATTTGATGTCTTTAGTGATGAGTTTATAGGGCAGACAAAGCCTGCTAATTTCCAAATGGGAAGTGCGTTCCGTAACCAAGCTAAAGGTACCTTTGAAGCTGCTGTAGAACTAGGCCGAAAGCCTTATTTTCATTTTGATGGTGCGCCTAATCCGGCAGTTATTGAAAAATTAAATGAGTATGGAAAGCGATACGGTATAGAGCCAGTAATCGATACGACTCCATTGTAAGGTGATATCTTATGTATGAATTTCATGGTTGGATTAAATTATCAGAATCCCCTTCGGAAATGGATGAAGGGGGGCTAGATCAGAAAGTTAAAAAATTGAAAAATGAATTATCCAGCTTTGGATGGTCAAGCGGTAGAGGTGAAGTTTTACTGATGAATGGCATTTATACCCTTGTGTTAAACGCCATTCCTAATAGGCGGCGCACTGAAGCCGAAGACCTACAAAAGATAGTTGACATCGTGACGAAAGATTTTGCTGGGGCATATGGATTAATCTATGAGTACGATGAGCAGGCAAGTACTGAATATGGGCGCGGTGTGTTTTCAGTCAGAGTAATAAAAAGAGGAAGGTGCGAGATTTTTTTAGATCCGTTTCTATCGCCAGTAATACCTGTCGTTGAGGACGAATAATTTACAGGAAAAAAGGGGGCAGATTTAATTTTCGTTGGTTGGGCGCCATTAAATAGACAAGAAAAGGGGACAGATCTATTGAATTATTCCCCCCAACACCGGCCTCGCGCCGGTGTTGTTTTATCTGCGGTCAGCGCCAAGCAATAACTGCCGAGGCTGGACGAGAGCCTTACCCGGCAATTGCTGGACGCGGCTCGTGATTTGTCCAGTACGCCGGTTGCGCAAACCTCGCCTGCGAAGATCACGCTGGATGGTCAGGTTTTCATCCTTGCCCATGATCGGGTGGGCGGTGAGGCTTATGTGCTGTTGAAGGCTGAAGACTGACCGCGAGCCATAAAAAAGCCCCGCATGTGCGCGGGGCGTGCAAGGTCCGGTTGGACTCAGAACCAGTCGGCTTGCATGCCCAGGCAGGTGTCGTCGCGGGCTTCGAGGATGGCCAGGGCGTGGTGGACGCCGGGCACTTCCCTGGTGAGGAAGAAGCGGGCGGCCTGCAGTTTGCCTTTGTAGAGCCCGGTGTCGGCGTGGTTGGATCTTGGTCGACTCCAAAGTGAGCTAAAGCGGCTTAATTCCAATGGCACATTTGATGATGTTATCGAGATGAAAATTATGACGGTGACTGGTTTGACTGTCTGGAGGCCCTAAATGTCAGAGGGATATTATCTTGTTTGCATGAGTTGCAAGGCTGGTGTGGTATTGGGGGAAAGTATAGCTATTAGATATGTAGATTTTCCAGGCCACGAATTATTTGGTTTCTCCGAAATAGGCGGGGGCGGGGTATGGCAGCCGTCTGTACATGGTTGTGCTGATCTACAGCAATTTTTGATTACCCATAGACTTCATGAGCTTAGAGTTTTACCTGAGTCTGTCGATATGTATGCAAAGAATGAAGGGGTCCCTCACTCGTTCCCTGATGGAGACTGCGGGGACCCCGAATATAGTAGGACAAAATTTTATACTGGTAGCGTGGAGAGGCCCGATCCTACCCTAGATAGAGAGCGCATCACGGAAGAATTGATTGAGGAATTGAGAGAATTCTGATTTTTGTGTTCTGTGTTCTGTGTTCTGCGTTTTGTGTTGATTTCAGCTAGCTGGTAATAGAGTTTGGCTAGCTCGATTTGCACTATGCTTATTAAACTGGGGGAAGTGTGGAGGGGTGTCTCGTCATCATGTTTCTCTCACTTTTTCCTGTGTGTAGACTCTGTGTCTTCTTATAATGATTAGTGTCCTCTATTGGAATGCTTTGTGAGTCACATTTGGGTTATCAATAGGTGCCGTATGGCAGCATATGACAGTTGAGCTTATTGAGTTGTCTTGTCATAACTTGGAGCGAGTCGATATTTTCTTCTCCTTGCTCGAGCGTTTGATGTTGGAAGGAGATATAAAGCTCGCGTGCGACGGTGTTTTTCTGGTTGGACCTATTTCTGATCAATTAAATGTTCTAAGGGCGGCGTGGCCGTTAGAACCAAGTGAAGATGATCTTGATGGTTTCGGACTTTGGTTTCTCTCAGAGGCTCCTGCTGGGCTTGTGTGGATAGACTCGGATGGGAGGGAGTTTTGGGCGTAAGTTAGGCTCTAGTAGGAATGAGCCAGTTGGGCGTGACCCATTTCCTTCGCTTGGCCGCTAAGGATGATGGCTCTCACTTTTGGGGCTCTCGTGGCATGACTCACGCCCCGCTTCGCGATATCTCCATCTCCTCTACATTTGTATCTAACTAGACCTTCCAACAACGGAGTGCTCGCCATGACTGACTTGCGCCCGTTCTTCTCCAACCCTTCCGGTTCCTCTGTTCTTCTGCTCAATGGCTGGTTCTACAGGAGGCAGCCGAGTACCGCCTGATTGCCGCGCGGGACCCACTTGCCAGAGTTGCGTGTATGGAAGGGGCCTGCGTCAATGGGCGTGATCTGGCCTTTATGCGCCCATAAAAAGCCCGGCATCCGCCGGGCTTCGTCATTTCAGGAGGACCGTTTCAGCGGGATATCAACGCCGCCGTCCCCGCCGCGCCGAACAGCCCGGCGCTGACGCGGTTGAACCAGGTCTGGCCTTCGCCGGAGCGCAGGTAGCGGGCGGCGGCGTGGGCGCTGAGACCGTAGAAGAGCTTGCAGGCGAGGTCCAACACGGCCCAGGTGGCGATCATCACCGAGAGCTGGCCCAGCAGTGGGCGGTCGGCGCTGATGAACTGGGGCAGGAAGGCGGCGAAGAAGAGGATGTCCTTGGGGTTGCTGGCGGCGAGGCCGAAGGCTTTCCAGTAGAGGGCGCGGAAGCTCGGGTTGACCGGTTGCTCTTCGGCCGCCACCGGTTTGGCGGCGTTGCGCGATTGCTTCCAGCTCTGCCAGGCGAGGTAGAAGAGGTAGAGCGCACCGACCAGCTTGAGTGCGCTGAACAGTTGCTCGGAGGCCAGCAGCAGGGCGCCGAGGCCGAGCGCGGAGGTGGCGAGCAGCCCGGTGGCGGCGCTGACACCACCGAGGAAGGCGGGCAGCGAGCGGCTGATGCCGTAGTTGAGGCTGTTGCTGACCATCAGCAGGGACAGGGGGCCGGGGATCAGGATCACCACCAGCGCGGCGCTGCTGAACAGCAGCCAGGTTTCCAGGCTCATTCGCTCGTCTCCGGGAAATGAAAAGGCCCCGGCGCTTCAGCGCCAGGGCCTTGGGGTGTTGCGGAGCGAGCTTACAGGAAAATGAACTTGGCGACGAAGATGGCGCAAAGTGCATACAGGCTGGGCGATACCTCGCGGTATTTGCCGGTGCAGGCCTTCATCACCACGTAGGTCACGAAGCCCAGGGCGATACCGTCGGCGACCGAGAAGGTCAGCGGCATCATGATGACGGTGACGATCGCGGGGATGGTTTCGGTGTGTTCGTCCCAGTCGATGTGGGCCATGCCGCCCATCATCAGCATGGCGACGTAGATCAGCGCGCCGGAGGTGGCGTACGCGGGGATCATGCCGGCCAGCGGAGCGAAGAACATGGCAGCGACGAAGAGGATGCCGACGGTGACGGCGGTCAGACCGGTGCGGCCGCCTGCGGCGACGCCAGCGGCGCTTTCCACGTAGCTGGTGACCGGCGGTACGCCGAGCACGCCGCCGAATACGCTGGAGGCGCTATCGGCCTTCATGGCTTTCGACAGGTTCTCGATGCGGCCGTCTTCCTTCACCAGGTTCGCGCGCTGGGCGACGCCCATCAGGGTGCCGGCGGTGTCGAACATATGCACGAAGAGGAAGGCCAGGATCACGCTGATCATGGTCACGTCGAACGCGCCGGTGATGTCCATCGCCATGAAGGTGGGGGCCAGGCTCGGCGGCATGGAGAAGACACCGCCGAACTTGACGATGCCCAGGCCGACGCCGATCAGGGTGACGGTGAGGATGCTGATCAGGATGCCGCCGAACACGCGACGGTATTCCAGGATTGCGATCATCAGGAAGCAGATGGCGGCCAGCAGGGGAGCGGGGGAGGTCAGGTCACCGATGTGCACCAGGGTGCTGGAGTTCGGTACCACGATACCGGCGGTCTTCAGGCCGATGAGCCCGAGGAACAATCCGACCCCCGCGCCCATGGCGAAGCGCAGGCTGCTGGGGATGCTGTTGAGCAGCCATTCGCGGATGCGCGAGAAGGTCAGGATCATGAACAGCACGCCGGACAGGAACACCGCGCCGAGGGCGATCTGCCAGCTGTAGCCCATGGTGTTGACCACGGTGTAGGTGAAGAAGGCGTTGAGGCCCATGCCCGGTGCCAGGCCGACCGGCCAGTTGGCGTACAGGCCCATCAGGAAGCAGCCGAAAGCCGCGGCCAGGCAGGTGGCCACGAATGCCGCACCGTGATCGATGCCGGCGTCCGCCATGATGTTGGGGTTTACGAAGATGATGTAGGCCATGGTGATGAAGGTGGTGAGGCCGGCGGCCAGCTCGGTTCTCACGGTGGTGCGGTGTTCGGTCAGCTTGAAGAGGCGTTCAAGCAGGCCTTTGGCGGGAGGGCTCGCAGCATACGTTCCTTGTTCTTGTTGTTTGGTGCTTTCCACAGCAGGTACCTCTCATTTAGTTGTTTTGAGCTGTTTCGGCCGGCTGGTTACCTGGGTCCCTTGCGCAGCGAAAAGCCTGAGGTTTGGTGCCTCACGGGGCAGTGCGAACTTTCTGACTTTTGGGTCAAAAAGTACGCAGTCGGATTATGTGTTTGTGTACAAAAAAGTCAATTAATGTTTGTCGCCTTGTGTGCAGCTTTTTGGGGGCATAGACTGCGCTTGCTGGACTGACCGGTAAGACCACAACAACAAAGCCTCCGGATCTCGCACAAGGGCGTAGCCACGCCAGCGCTCCGGGGGCACCGCAACGGAGATTCCCCCATGCTCAAGTGGTGCTCGCGCTCGATATTCCTGCAGGTCGTCATCGGCCTGGTCATCGGTATCCTCTGCGGTATCGGCTTCCCCGAGTTCTCCGCGCAGCTCAAGCCCTTGGGCGACGGCTTCATCAAGCTGATCAAGATGCTCATCGCGCTGATCGTGTTCTGCGTGGTGGTGAGCGGCATTTCCGGGGCGGGTGACTTGAAGAAGGTCGGCCGCATCGGCTTCAAGGCGGTGGTGTATTTCGAAGTGCTGACCACGGTGGCGCTGCTGATCGGCCTGCTGGTGGCTTATGGCGGCGGGCTGGGCGTGGGCGCCAATATCGACCTCGGCCAGTTGCCGGCCGGAGACGCTGCGCTTTACACCTCGCGCACTGGCGACCTGCATGGGCCGGTGGACTTCGTCATGGGGCTGATCCCGGCCTCGGTCATCGGCGCTTTCGCCAGCAACGACATCCTCCAGGTGCTGCTGTTCTCGGTGCTGTTCGGCTGTGCGTTGAACCAGGTGGGCGAGGCCGCCTCGGGCGTGGCCAGGCTGATCAACGAGATGAGCCATGTGATCTTCCGCATAATGGGCATGATCGTGCGCCTGGCGCCCATCGGCGTGTTCGGTGCCATTGCCTTCACCACCAGCAAGTACGGCGTGGATTCCCTGCGTCACCTGGGTGGGCTGGTGGTGGTGTTCTACGCCACCTGCGCGGTGTTCGTGCTGCTGGTGCTGGGCACCGTACTGCGGGTTTCCGGGCTGCGCCTGTGGCCGTTCCTCGGCTACCTGCGCGAGGAGTTGCTGATCGTCCTCGGCACTGCCTCCTCGGATGCGGTGCTGCCGCAGATCATGCGCAAGCTGGAGCACCTGGGCATCCGCAGCTCCACGGTGGGCCTGGTGATCCCCACCGGCTATTCCTTCAACCTGGACGGCTTCTCCATCTACCTGACCCTGGCCATCGTCTTCATCGCCCATGCCACCGGCACGCCGCTGGCGATGAATGACCTGATCACCATCCTGCTGGTGTCCCTGGTGACCTCCAAGGGCGCCCACGGCATTCCGGGTTCGGCCCTGGTTATCCTTGCCGCTACGCTCGCGGCCGTACCGGCCATACCAGTTGTAGGCCTGGTGCTGGTGTTGTCGGTGGACTGGTTCATGGGCATCGGCCGGGCGCTGACCAACCTGATCGGCAACTGCATCGCCACCGTGGCCATCGCCCGCTGGGAGAAGGACATCGACCTGGGCCGCGCCCGCAGCGTGCTGGCCGGCGAACAGGGTTTCGCCTTCAAGGATCGTAGCGGCGTGAGCACGACGGCGGATTGAGAACGGTGCTGGCGGGCCGCATGATGCTGCGGCCCGATCCGGTTCGGCCTGGTTTCACAAGGAGGAAATCACAGTGAACAGCTCATCGACCCTGGTGGGTTCCATCGTCCAGTCCCTGCGCGAGTCCATCGAGCAGGGGCGCTGGCCCGTCGGCGAGATGCTCCCGGGCCAGCGTGAGCTGGCCGAGCAACTGGGCATCAGCCGGCCCTGCCTGCGCGAGGCGGTGACGGTGCTGGAAACCCTCGGCATGGTCCGCTCGCTGCCCGGCAAGGGCGTGCAGGTGCTGGGGCGGGAAGCGACAGAGCACGCGATCACGGCGCCCCGGGACCACAGCATCGAGGACGTGATCCAGCTGCGCTATGCGCTGGAGCCCTTCATCGTCGGCCTGGTGGCGCAATCCATCGCATCAAGCGACCTCGACCGCCTGCGCCTGCGCCTGATGGACCTGCGCGACGCTGCCGAGGACGACGACATGGATGCCTTCGTCGAAGCCTATATAGGCTTCCATCAATTGCTCGGTTCGCTGACCACCAACCCCATCTTCCAGTCCCTGGTGACCCAGGCGGGTAACGCCCTGGCCCGCAGCGATGCCTTGCTGCGCCAGCGTGGCGATGAGCTGCAGGAGCGGGTGCGCGAGCACGAGGCGCTGGTGCAGGCCATCCGCCGACGGGACAGCCTGCTGGCGTCCTCGCTGATGCGTGACCATCTGGTGAGCGAGGGGCGGCGCATGGGGTTGCGCCTGGAGCTGCCGGAGGGCTCCAGGGCCCTGTAGATGTGAGGTTGAGCGGGGCGGCACTGCTTTTGTTCGGTCAGATTGTGTACAATGCGCACATTTTTCCGAGGCTTTCCCCGCCGGAGGCTGGCAATACGATGCCGACTCAGCGTAGTGTCAGCCCTATTGCCGCTTTCGAAACCTTCTACGTGGGCCCCCATGAACGACGTTGAACACAGTTTGAAGAAGCCGCCGCGTGCCGCCAAAGGCACGCGCAATGGCACCCAGGACGAAGTCGTCTACGCACATATCTTCGAAGCCATTCTCGAGCAGCGTCTGGCCCCGGCCACCAAGCTGAGCGAAGAAGCCCTGGGTGAGATCTTCGGCGTCAGCCGCACCATCATCCGTCGCGCCCTGTCGCGCCTCGCCCATGAAGGCGTGGTGTTGCTGCGCCCCAACCGTGGCGCCGTCGTGGCCAGCCCTGGTGCCGAGGAAGCGCGGCAGATCTTCTACGCACGCCGCATGATCGAGCGTGCCATCACCGAACTGGCCTGCATCAACGCCACCCCCGAGCAGATCGCTGGCCTGCGCCAGATGGTCATCGAGGAGCGTGAATGCTTCGCCCGTGGTGACCGCGGCATGGGCATCCGCCTCTCCGGCGAATTCCACCTGAAACTGGCCGAGGCTGCCGGCAACTTCACCCTGCTGGGCTTCCTGCGCAGCCTGATCTCGCAGACCTCGCTGATCATCGCCCTCTACGAGAGCAACAGCCGCACCCACTGTTCGGACGAGGAGCATGACAAGGTCATCGACGCCATCGAGTCGCACAACGTCGAGGTCGCTGTCGACCTGATGATGCGCCACATGGACAGCGTCGACGCCAAGCTCAACCTCGAAGGCGAGACCGCCTCCGATGACCTGCACGCGGTGTTCTCGCACCTGCTGCAGAGCAAGAAGAAAAGCACCCGCGCTTCCTCGCGCAGCGCCTGAGCACGGTGTGATGAAGAAGCCCCGCGAATGCGGGGCTTTTTTGTGGGTGTGTGGTTTTGGGTGAGGCGGGTCGTCGGGCGTAACCCCGGGGGCGGGATCGCGAATGGGTTCGCTCCCACGGAGCGCCGGGGCGCTTTTGGGCGAATGAATTCGCCCCTACAGGACGCGCGCGTGGGGGAATGAAAAAGCCCCGCATGGGCGGGGCTTTCGGGTGCGGCGCTGGATCAGTCGCGGCGGTGCACGGAGCGGCCGGCGGCGAAGGTTTCCTTCACGGTGCGGTCGTCGCCGAGGATGGTCAGTGCGAAGAGCTTCTCTTCGATGGTCTTGGCCTGCTGCATGCGGTAGGCGATCAGCGGGGTGGCCTGGTAGTCGAGGACCACGAAGTCCGCGTCCTTGCCACTGGCGAAGTTGCCGATCTTGTCGTCCAGGTACAGCGCGCGGGCGCCGCCCAGGGTGGCCAGGTACAGGGATTTGAACGGGTCGAGCTTCTTGCCCTGCAGCTGCATGACCTTGTAGGCCTCGTTCAGCGACTGCAGCTGGGAGAAGCTGGTGCCGGCGCCGACGTCAGTGCCCAGGCCCACGCGCACGCCATGCTCTTCCAGCTTCTGCAGGTCGAAGAGGCCGCTGCCCAGGAACAGGTTGGAGGTGGGGCAGAAGGCCACGGCCGAGCCGGTTTCCGCCAGGCGCTTGCACTCGTCGTCGCAGACGTGGACGCCGTGGGCGAAGACCGCGCGTGGGCCGATCAGCTTGTAGTGGTCGTACACGTCCAGGTAGCCCTTGCGCTCCGGGAACAGCGACTTCACCCATTCGATCTCCGCCTTGTTCTCGGAGAGGTGGGTGTGCATGTACAGGTCCGGGAACTCGCCGAACAGCTTGCCGGCCAGGGTCAGTTGCTCCGGGGTGCTGGTGGGGGCGAAGCGCGGGGTCACCGCGTAGTGCAGGCGGCCCTTGCCGTGCCAGCGCTCGATCAGCTCCTTGCTGTCGGCGTAGCCGCTTTCCGGGGTGTCGGTCAGGTAGTCGGGGGCGTTGCGATCCATCAGCACCTTGCCGGCGATCATGCGCAGGTCCAGGGCTTCGGCGGCTTCGAAGAAGGCGTCGACCGACTGCTTGTGCACGGTGCCGAACACTAAGGCGGTGGTGGTGCCGCTGCGCAGCAGTTCCTTGAGGAAGATGGCCGCCACGTCCGCCGCGTGGGCCTTGTCGGAGAAGGCCTTCTCGGTGGGGAAGGTGTAGGTGTTCAGCCAGTCCAGCAGCTGTTCGCCGTAGGAGGCGATCATGCCGGTCTGCGGGTAATGGATGTGGGTGTCGATGAAGCCGGGGGTGATCAGGGCGTCGCGGTATTCGCGCACGTCCACACCCTTGAGACCGGGCAGCAGGTCGGCGGCATTGCCGACGCGGGCGACCTTGCCGTCCTCGATCACCAGCACGCCGTCCTCGAAATACTCGTAGGACTGCTCGATGCCCACCTCGGCGGGGTCGGCGATGCTGTGCAGGATGGCGGCGCGATAGGCTTTTACAGGGCTGGTCATGTTGAATCTCGTTCTTTCGTGATCGTGATGCCCCGTGTCGGGGCTCCGCGCAGGCGAGCGCCGAGCTGAGGCAGCTCGGCGTCCTTCTGCATGAATCGGGGTGTCAGGCCTGTTCGCGGCGGGAAGAGGGCACCAGTTTGGCGACTGTTTCCCTTTTCTTCACGTCCTGGCCTTCTTCCTTCTGACCGAAGGTGGCGTTGTAGGTGGCGATGATCTCGCCGGCGATGGAGATGGCGATCTCGGCGGGCAGCTTGCCCTTCACCTCGGCGATGCCCATGGGGCAGCGCATGCGTTGCACGGTTTCGGTGGCGAAGCCGCGATCGCGCAGGCGGTGTTCGAACTTCACGCGCTTGGTCTTCGAGCCGATCAGGCCGTAGTAGGCGAAATCGTTGCGCTTGAGGATCTCGGCGGTGAGCTCCAGGTCGAGCTGGTGGTTATGGGTCATGACGATGAAGTAGCTGCCAGCGGGCATGCGCTCGACTTCATCGACCACTTCATCATTCACCACCTTCTCTACGCCGGCCGGGATGAATGCCGGGAATTCGTTCTCTCGCGAGTCGATCCAGCGCACCTTGCAGGGCAGGCTGGCGAGCAGCGGAACTAGGGCGCGGCCGACGTGGCCGGCGCCGAACAGGGCGATGTGCGCCTGGGGCTGGCCCATGGGTTCGAACAGCAGCACCGTGGCTCCGCCACAGCATTGGCCGAGGCTGGCGCCCAGGCTGAAGCGTTCCAGGCGGGTGTCCTGGGTGCGGGTACGGAGCATTTCCCGGGCGATTTCCATCGCCTTGAACTCCAGGTGGCCGCCACCGATGGTTTCGTAGATACGGTCATCACTGACCACCATCTTCGAGCCGGAATTGCGCGGGGTGGAGCCGCGCTCTTCGATGATGGTCACCAGCACGCAGGCTTCGCTGCGTTGCTGGAGTTCGGCCAGGGCGCTGATCCAGCTCATTTGCTCAACCTCCAGGTACGCAGGGGTTTGGCGGAGCGCGAGAGGCGCCAGACATCCTGTTCCGGGCGACGCAAGGTTTCGGTCGGCAGGACGGGGGCGGCCTGCTGTTCCGGGGTTTCGCGGCTGAAGGCGGGTTGGCTGTTCATCTCGGCTCCCGGCCCGCCGTCAGGCGGGCTCTACCTGGCTGGCAGCTGGCTTGGTGGCCGCCTGCTGCAGCTTCTTCATCTGCTCCACGCCCCAGAGCACGCGCTCCGGAGTGGCCGGTGCATCGATGTTCGGTTGCGCCTTGTAGTCCGCCAGGCTGGCCACGGCGTCCTTGAGTGCGCACCACACGGCGATGCCGAGCATGAAGGGCGGCTCGCCCACGGCCTTGGAGTGGAACACCGTCTGCTCGGGGTTCTTGCGGTTCTCCACCAGCTTCACCCGCAGGTCGATGGGCATGTCGGCGATGGCGGGGATCTTGTAGCTCGCCGGGCCGCTGGTCATCAGCTTGCCCTTGGCGTTCCACACCAGCTCTTCCATGGTCAGCCAGCCCATGCCCTGGACGAACGCGCCTTCCACCTGGCCGATGTCGATGGCCGGGTTAAGCGAGTCGCCCACGTCATGCAGGATGTCGGTGCGCAGCATCTTGTACTCGCCGGTCAGGGTGTCCACCAGCACTTCCGCGCAGGCAGCGCCGTAGGCGAAGTAGTAGAAGGGGCGGCCGCTGGCCTTGTCGCGGTCGTAGAAGATCTTCGGCGTGCGGTAGAAGCCGGTGCTGGAGAGCGAGATCTGGTTGAAGTAGGCGAGCTGGATCACTTCCTCGAAGGACAGGTAGTGGTCGCGTACGCGCACCTGCTCGTTGCTGAATTCGATGTCTTCGTCGGTCACCTTGAAGTGGATGGCGAGGAAGTCCACCAGGCGCTTCTTGATGGTTTCGGCAGCGTTCTGCGCGGCCTTGCCGTTCAGGTCGGTGCCGCTGGAGGCCGCGGTCGGCGAGGTGTTGGGCACCTTGTCGGTGTTGGTCGCGGTGATCTGGATGCGGCCGATGTCCACCTTGAAGATCTCGGCCACCACCTGGGCGACCTTGGTGTTCAGGCCCTGGCCCATCTCGGTGCCGCCGTGGTTCAGGTGGATCGAACCGTCGGTGTAGATGTGCACCAGCGCGCCGGCCTGGTTGAGGAAGGTGGCGGTGAAGCTGATGCCGAACTTGACCGGGGTCAGCGCCAGACCCTTCTTCAGCACCGGGCTCTTGGCGTTGAACGCGCGGATCTCTTCGCGGCGCTTGGCGTATTCGCTGCTGGCCTCGAGGTCGGCGGTCATCTCATCCAGCAGGTTGTGCTCGACCGGCTGGTAGTAGTGGGTGACGTTGCGCTCGTCCTTGCCGTAGTAGTTGGTCTTGCGCACCTCCAGCGGGTCCTTGCCCAGGTGGCGCGCGATCACGTCCATGATCTCTTCGATCACCACCATGCCCTGCGGGCCGCCGAAGCCGCGATAGGCGGTGTTCGACGCGGTGTTGGTCTTGCAGCGGTGGCCGTTGATGGTGGCGTGTTCGAGGAAGTAGGCGTTGTCCGAGTGGAACATCGCGCGGTCGACGATGGAGCCGGAGAGGTCCGGCGAGTAGCCGCAGTTGCCCGCCAGTTCCAGTTCGATGCCGGTGAGCAGGCCGTTGTCGTCGAAGCCGATGTCGTACTCGGCGTAGAACGGGTGGCGCTTGCCGGTGATGCTCATGTCTTCGACGCGCGGCAGGCGCATCTTGGTCGGGCGGCCGGTGAGGTGCGCGATCACCGCGCAGAGGCACGCCGGGCCGGCGGCCTGGGTTTCCTTGCCACCGAAGCCACCGCCCATGCGGCGCATGTCGATGACGATCTTGTGCATTTGCACGCCCAGCACCTCGGCCACCAGCTTCTGCACCTCGGTGGCGTTCTGGGTGGAGGTGTAGACGATCATGCCGCCGTCCTCGGTGGGCATCACCGAGGAGATCTGGGTTTCCAGGTAGAAGTGCTCCTGGCCGCCGATGTGCAGGTTGCCCTGCAGGCGGTTCTTCGCGCTGGCCAGGGCGCTGGCCGAGTCGCCGCGCTTGTGCTGGTGGCTGTCGAGGACGAAGTGCTTCTTGCGCAGCGCGTCGACCACGTCGAGCACCGGCTCCAGGTCTTCGTATTCGATGATCGCGGCCATGGCCGCCTTGCGGGCGGTTTCCAGGCTGTCGGCGCCAACGGCGATGACCACCTGGCCGACGTACTCGACCTTGCCGTCCGCCAGCAGCGGGTCGCCGGCCACGACCGGGCCGATGTCCAGCTGGCCGGGAACGTCCTCGGCGGTGATGGCGATGGCCACGCCCGGGAAGGCGTAGCAGGGGGTGGTGTCGATGCGCAGGATGCGGGCATGGGCGCGGTCGCTCATGCGGGCATAGACGTGCAGCTGGTTGGGGAACTCCAGGCGGTCGTCGACGTACACAGCTTCGCCGGACACGTGCTTGGGCGCGCTCTCGTGCTTGACGCTCTTGCCGACTCCGGTGGTGATGTCGGCGCGGAACAGCGCGGCCAGTTCTTCCTGGGATTTGATCTTGTGGTGGTTAGACATGCTCTGTGCCTCCAACGACTGCTGCGCCCGCGTGAACGGTGACGGGCGCGACGTGCAGATTAAGCCGACGGTACTGCGCTTCCTGGCCAGCAACTGCCGGGTGCGGCGCTTGGTGCGCGACATGCTTGAAATCACACATAGGCAGTCACCCGGGTTTCGACTTCGGGGGCCTGCAGTTCGAGGAAGTATTTGCGCAGCAGGTTCTGTGCGGTCAGCAGGCGGTATTCCTTGCTGGCACGGAAGTCCGACAGCGGCGTGAAGTCCTGGGCCAGGGCTTCGCAGGCGCGTTCGATCACGCCCGGGTACCAGGCGGCGCCCACCAGCGCGGCTTCACAGGCAGCGGCGCGCTTGGGAATGCCGGCCATGCCGCCGAAGGCGATGCGGGCTTCACGCACCACGCCGTTTTCGATCACCAGGTTGAAGGCGGCGCAGACGGCGGAAATGTCGTCGTCCAGGCGTTTGGAGACCTTGTAGGCGCGGAACGCCTGGTTGGTGCGGGCGCGCGGCACGAGGATCTTTTCGATGAACTCGGCTTCCTGGCGCACCGTCACCTTGTAGTCGAGGAAGTACTCGTCCAGCGGCAGGGTGCGGGTCTGGTTGCCCTTGCGCAGGACGATCTTCGCGCCCAGGGCGATCAGCAGCGGCGGGGCGTCGCCGATGGGGGAAGCGTTGCCGATGTTGCCGCCCAGGGTGCCCTGGTTGCGGATCTGCAGCGAGGCGAAGCGGTGCAGCAGTTCGCCGAAGTCCGGGTATTCGCGGGCCAGGGCGCTGTAGCAGTCGGAGAGCGCGGTGGCGGCGCCGATCTCGATGAAGTCGGGGCCGATCTCGACGCGCTTCATGGCGTCGATGTGGCCGACGTAGATCATCACCGGCAGTTCGCGGTGGAACTGGGTGACTTCCAGGGCCAGGTCGGTGCCGCCGGCCAGCAGGCGGGCCTGCGGGTTGGCGGTGTAGAAGTCGGCCAGGTCGGCGACGGTCAGTGGCACCAGGCAGCGCTTGTCACCGCTGTTGAGCTCGGCGGTTTCGCGCGGGGCGATGGCCTGGAGCTGGGCCACGGTCTGGGCCTCGAAGGCGTCGAACTGGTCCGGCTGTTTCTGGCAGCAGGCCTGCTCGGCGGCGTCGATGATGGGGCGGTAGCCGGTGCAGCGGCACAGGTTGCCGGCCAGGGCTTCCATGGTCTGGGCCTTGTCGTAGCCGTCGCTGTTCTTTTGCAGGGCGAACAGCGACATGACGAAGCCGGGGGTGCAGAAGCCGCACTGGGAACCGTGGCAGTCGACCATGGCTTGCTGCACGGAGTGCAACTGGCCTTTGTGCTTGAGGTCTTCCACGGAAATCAGCTGCTTGCCGTGCAGGGACGAGACGAAGGTCAGGCAGGAGTTGAGGGTGCGATAGCGGATGCGATCCCCCTCCAGCTCGCCGACCACGACCGTGCAGGCGCCGCAGTCGCCCGAGGCACAGCCTTCTTTGGTTCCGGGTTTGGCCAGGTGTTCACGCAAGTAGTTGAGCACGGTGACGTTGGGATCGAGATCGCGCTCGGTGCGCAGCTCCCGATTGACTAAAAACTGGATCAAGGACGACCTCCAGGCACTTTATTGTTTTTACGAGGGCTCGTATGGCCGCGAATTTAGAATCCTCTGACTTTCTGGTCAATAAATATTTGACTCAAAAGTCAGAAAATCTTCATGCCGATGGGCTATGAGGGCGGCGCGCCCGCTCTGGTACGGCAAAGTTGCTTAATCCGTGCCAGTCATCTGCAAGTGTAGAAACGCCGACGCCCCCATGCGGGGGCGTCGGTCGAACGGTGGGGGTGGGGAGGGCGGTCAGGCGGCTTGCTGGGAATCCGTCAGCTGGTGTTCCTCGCCGGCGTAGTAGGCCCGCACGCGGGGGTCCATCACCGCGCGCCAGAGCGGCGGGATCAGCGCCAGGACGATCATCCCCGCGTAGCCGTTGGGCAGCTGCGGGCTGTCGTCGAAGTGGCGCAGCACCTGGTAGCGGCGCTTGGCGTAGGCGTGGTGGTCGGAGTGGCGCTGCAGGTGGAAGAGGAACAGGTTGGTGAGCAGGAAGTTGCTGTTCCAGGAATGCGCCGGGCTGGTCCGCTCGTAGCGGCCGTTCTCCAGCTTGCGCCGGTGCAGGCCGTAGTGCTCCACGTAGTTGACGATCTCCAGCAGGGTGAAGGCCATGGCCGACTGGCCGAGGAAGAACAGCACGCCGAGCCAGCCGAACGCCAGGCCGAAACCGACGGTGAAGGCTGCACTGATGGCGTACCACCAGATCAGCTCGTTGCGCCAATGCAGTGCAGGCAGGCCCTTGCGCTTCAGGCGCTCGGATTCCAGGTGCCAGGCATTGAGGAAGTTGTGCTTATAGGCATGGGGCAGGAAGGCATAGAGGCTTTGCCCGTAGCGCGAGGAGGAGGCGTCCTCGGGGGTCGAGACATGGACGTGGTGGCCACGCACGTGTTCGACCTTGAAGCCCCCGTAGCAGACGGCTGCCAACAGCAGGCCGCCGGCGTTCTGCTCGATCTTCGGGTCCTTGTGGATCAGTTCGTGGGACACGGTGATGCCGATGGCACCCATCACGGTGCCCACCGAGAGCAGCCAGCCGAGGCGGCCGACCCAGTTCCAGTCCTCGTGGTGGATGAAGACCCAGCCGCTCCAGGCCAGCATGCCCAGCAGCAGCGGCACGGTGGCCAGGCTGAGCACCTGGTAGTAGTCCTGGCGCTCCATCTCCGGCACCTGCTCGGTTTCATCCGGGTTGGCCGGGTCGCGGCCGACGATGGCGTCGAGGAGCGGGATCACCCCGAAGACCACGGTGATCACCAGCCAGGGCCACGCATTGGCGTAGTGGCTGTCCAGCGACCAGTAGAAACTCATGGGGATTCCGGCAACCGGGATCAGCCAGATCCAGTAGCCGACCTTTTTCAGGGCGAGCATCCAGTTGGAAGGCAGGCGTTCGAACATGGGTGTTCTCCGTGTCGAGGTGGATGGGTTCTTGTAAAATTGTCAGACAATCCTGCGCCTCCCAGCCCCACCCGGCGACCGACCTTTAGGTCTGAATGCCCGCTTGTTGTCACCTTTGCCAGGTAACACCCTGTGTTACACTTCGCCCCCTGCAGCGTTCCGCTGCGGGCCGCAATCCCTTGAAGCTGCTGCGTTCCCGGGCCGATATAGCAACGCCGGAGCTATCGCCGAGGGCGCCTTACGGACATTCCCAGCCTCCATGACCGAAGGAAAACCATGACGTTCAAGGCACCGGACAGCCTCGCCGAACAGATCGCCCACCACCTCGCCGAGCGCATCATTCGCGGGGAGATGAAGGAACGCGAGCGCATTCAGGAGCAGAAGGTCACCCAGTCCCTCAACGTCAGCCGCGGTTCCGTGCGCGAGGCGTTGCTGATCCTCGAGCGCCGTCACCTGATCAACATCCTGCCGCGCCGTGGCGCTCAGGTTTCCGAGCTCACCCCCCATCACGTGCAGAGCCTCTATGCGCTGATGATGGAGATGTACATCCTCCTGGCCAACGCCGTGGCCCAGCGCTGGAGAAGCGAGGCGGACCTCGCCCCCTTCCGCGCCATCCAGCTGCGCCTGGAGGAATGCCTGAAGGAGCACGACATCGGCAACTTCGTCGATGCCAGCTTCGACATCATGCGTGCCGCCTACCCCTTCGCCGACAACCCCTACCTGGAAGAGACGGTGGAGAACCTGCTGCCGGCCATCAGCCGCACCTATCACCTGGCGCTGGAGCAGCGCAAAGGCGAGATGGCCCAGTTCATGCTGGCGTTCGCCGAGTTGCTGCAGGCGGTGATCGCCCGTGAGCCGGCGCGTATCCGCGATGTGCTGCACGCCTATGGCCAGCACAACTGCCAACTGGTGCTTGCGGCGCTGGCCGGGCGCTGATCGTTCACTGACCGAGGGAGGCAGGGATGCGGCTCAAGTGCATCAAACTGGCGGGGTTCAAATCCTTCGTCGACCCGACCACGGTCAACTTCCCCAGCAACATGGCGGCGGTCGTCGGCCCCAATGGCTGCGGCAAATCCAACATCATCGACGCCGTGCGTTGGGTGATGGGCGAGAGTTCGGCGAAGAACCTGCGCGGCGAGTCGATGACCGACGTCATCTTCAACGGCTCCAACACCCGCAAGCCGGTGGCCCAGGCCAGCATCGAACTGATCTTCGACAACTCCGACAACACCCTGGTGGACGAGTACGCGGCCTTCGCCGAAATCTCCATCCGCCGCCGGGTCAGCCGCGACGGGCAGAACACCTATTTCCTCAACGGCACCAAGTGCCGGCGCCGCGACATCACCGACATCTTCCTCGGCACCGGCCTGGGGCCGCGCAGCTACTCGATCATCGAGCAGGGGATGATCTCCAAGCTGATCGAGGCCAAGCCCGAGGACCTGCGCAACTTCATCGAGGAAGCCGCCGGCATCTCCAAGTACAAGGAGCGCCGCCGCGAGACCGAGAGCCGCATCCGCCGTACCCACGAGAACCTCGCACGCCTCACCGACCTGCGCGAAGAGCTGGAACGCCAGCTCGAACGCCTGCATCGCCAGGCCCAGGCCGCCGAGAAGTACCAGGAATACAAGGCCGAGGAGCGCCAACTGCGCGCCCAGCTCGCGGCCCTCAAATGGCAGACCCTGAACGAGCAGGTAGGCCAGCGTGAAGCGGTGATCGGCAGCCAGGAAGTCAGCTTCGAGGCGCTGGTGGCCGAACAGCGCAGCGCCGACGCCAGCATCGAACGCCTGCGCGATGGGCACCACGAGCTGTCCGAACGCTTCAACCTGGTCCAGGGGCGTTTCTACTCTGTGGGCGGCGACATCGCCCGCGTCGAGCAAAGCATCCAGCACGGCCAGCAGCGCCTGCGCCAGTTGCAGGACGACCTGCGCGACGCCGAGCGCGCCCGCCAGGAAACCGAATCCCACCTCGGCCATGACCGCACCCTGTTGGCAACCCTGGGCGAGGAGCTGGAAATGCTCGCGCCCGAGCAGGAGATCAGCGCCGCCGCAGCCGAGGAAGCCGCCGCTCAGCTGGAAGAAGCCGAGACCGGCATGCATGCCTGGCAGGAGCAGTGGGATGGCTTCAACCAGCGCAGCGCCGAGCCCCGGCGCCAGGCCGAAGTGCAGCAGGCGCGCATCCAGCAGTTGGAGCAGAGCCTCGAACGCCTGCTGGAGCGTGGGCGCCGCCTCAATGACGAACGCGCCCAGCTCGCGGCTGATCCGGAAGACGCCGCCATTCTCGAACTGAGCGAGCAGCTCGCCGCCGGTGAATTGCAACTGGAAGAGTTGCAGGCTGCGGAAGAGGCCCAGGTCGAGCGCCTGGAGCAATTGCGCGAAGAACTGCAGCAGGCGACCCAGGCCCAGCAGCGCGCCCAGGGCGAACTGCAGCGCCTCAACGGGCGCATCGCCTCCCTCGAAGCCCTGCAACAGGCCGCGCTCGACCCGGGTACCGGCACCGCTGAATGGTTGCGCAACCAGAAGCTCGACCAGCGCCCGCGCCTGGCTGAAAGCATGCGGGTGGAAGCGGGTTGGGAGCTGGCGGTGGAAACCGTGCTCGGCGCTGACCTGCAAGCCGTGCTGCTGGACGATTTCAATGCCCTCGACCTGAGCGGCTTTACCCAGGGCGACCTGCGCCTGGCGGCCGCCGTCAAGGGCGGTGCCCGGGTGCCCGGCAGCCTGCTGGACAAGGTCGAGTCCGCCATCGACCTGGTGCCCTGGCTGGCGCGGGTACGGCCCGTGGACAGCCTCGACCAGGCCCTGGCCGCGCGTTCGACGCTGGCTGCCGACGAGAGCCTGATCAGCCGCGATGGCTACTGGGTCGGGCGCAACTTCCTCCGTGTGCGCCGCGCCAGCGAGGCCGAAAGCGGCGTGCTGGCCCGTGGCCAGGAGCTGGAGCGCCTGCATGCGGAGCATGATGAGCAGCAAGCGGCCCTGGAAACCCTGGAAGAGCGCCTGCAGCACCTGCGTGACAGCCAGCGCCAGCAGGAAGAAAGCCGCGAGCAGCAACGCCGCCGCGCCCAGGATGAATCCCGCCGTCTGGGCGAGCTCAAGGCGCAGCTGTCTGCCCAGCAGGCCAAGGTCGAGCAACTCACCTTGCGTCGCCGTCGCCTGGAGGCGGAGCTGGCCGAGCTGGACGAACAGCGTGCCATCGAGCACGAGCAGCTCGGCGAGTCGCGTCTTGTCCTGCAGGACGCCCTGGATGCGATGGAAACCGACACCGAGCAGCGCGAAAAGCTGCTCGCCGAGCGCGACAGCCTGCGCGAGCGCCTCGACCGCATCCGCCAGGAAGCCCGCCAGCACAAGGACCAGGCCCACCAACTGGCCGTCCGCGTCGGCTCCCTGCGTGCCCAGCATGATTCCACGCGCCAGGCGCTGGAGCGCCTGAGCCTGCAGTTCGAGCGCCTCGAAGAGCGCCGCGAGCAGCTCAACCTCAATCTGGAGGAGGGCGCCGCGCCGCTGGAAGAGCTGCGCATGAAGCTCGAAGAACTGCTGGACCGGCGCATGGGCGTGGAGGAGGAGCTCAAGCTCGCGCGCCTGGCCTTGGAAGACGCCGACCGCGAACTGCGTGATGCCGAGAAGCGTCGCACCCAGGCCGAGCAGCAGTCACAGCTGTTGCGCGGCCAGTTGGAACAGCAGCGCATGGACTGGCAGGCCCTGACCGTTCGCCGCAAAACCCTGCAGGACCAGCTTCACGAAGACGGCTACGACCTCCACGGCGTGCTCGCCACGCTGCCCGGCGAGGCCAGCGAAGCGGCCTGGGAAGAAGAACTCGAACGCCTCGCGGCGCGCATCCAGCGCCTGGGGCCGATCAACCTCGCGGCCATCGACGAATACCAGCAGCAATCCGAGCGCAAACGATACCTGGACGCCCAGAACGACGACCTGGTGGAAGCGCTGGATACCCTGGAAAACGTCATCCGCAAGATCGACAAGGAGACCCGCAACCGCTTCAAGGAAACCTTCGACCAGATCAACTCGGGCCTGCAGGCGCTGTTCCCCAAGGTCTTCGGTGGCGGCCATGCCTACCTGGAGCTGACCGGGGAAGACCTGCTCGACACCGGCGTCGCCATCATGGCGCGGCCGCCGGGCAAGAAAAACAGCACCATCCACCTGCTTTCCGGTGGCGAGAAGGCGCTCACCGCGCTGGCTCTGGTATTCGCCATCTTCCAGCTCAACCCCGCGCCGTTCTGCATGCTCGACGAGGTGGATGCGCCGCTGGACGACGCCAACGTCGGGCGCTATGCCCGCCTGGTGAAGGAGATGTCGGAGAAGGTCCAGTTCATCTATATCACCCACAACAAGATCGCCATGGAAATGGCCGATCAGCTGATGGGCGTGACCATGCACGAGCCGGGATGCTCGCGCCTGGTCGCGGTGGACGTCGAGGAGGCTCTTTCCCTCGTAGAGGCCTGATCGGGCCGGGGGTGCAACCTTTTCGCCCGGAGGGCCGTGAAGCCTCTATCAGAGGTTTCTCTGCTGGGCTGGCCGTGCTAGCTTAATGCCCAATTTTGTCGCACGTGGAAAACGCCATTCATAACATGGAGTTGGGCGCCACGTTTTCAGAGGACCGGATGTCCTTTCTTCACCATCATCAGAATATTTTTTGACCAGGGGACACAGGATTAATGGATATCGGTCTGCGCGAGTGGCTGATCGTCATCGGCATCATCGTAATCGCCGGCATTTTGTTCGATGGCTGGCGCCGCATGAGCGGCGGCAAGGGAAAACTGAAATTCAAGCTCGACCGTAGCTTCTCCAACCTTCCTGACGATGACGAGGATCCCAATCTGGTGAGCCCGGTACGCGTCAAGGAACGCCACCAGGAACCCTCGCTCGATGAGGAAGACCTGCCGCCCATGAGCGCCAAGGAGCTGAACAAGCGCCGCGGCGAACCGCACCAGGGCGACCTCAATCTCGATGAGCCGGTCCCGACCCTGCTCAACCCCGTGGACGATGGCACCCCGGCCAAGCCCGCCAAGAACGGCAAGACCCATGCTGCACCGGCCCAGGACCTGCCTCCGGTGGAGGAAGTGCTGGTGATCAACGTGGTGGCGCGCGACGGTGACGGCTTCAAGGGCCCGGCCCTGCTGCAGAACATCCTCGAGAGCGGCCTGCGCTTCGGCGAAATGGACATCTTCCACCGTCACGAAAGCATGGCCGGTAACGGCGAAGTGCTGTTCTCCATGGCCAACGGCGTCAAGCCCGGCACTTTCGACCTGGACGACATCGACCACTTCAGCACCCGTGCGGTGAGCTTCTTCCTCGGCCTGCCGGGCCCGCGTCATCCGAAGCAGGCCTTCGATGTGATGGTCGCGGCGGCGCGCAAGCTGTCCCAGGAACTGAACGGCGAATTGAAGGACGATCAGCGCAGCGTGATGACGGCGCAAACGATCGAACACTATCGGCAGCGCATCGTCGAGTTCGAGCGCCGCAGCCTGACCAAACGCTGAATCACAGGATCCAACGAAAGAGCAGCCCAGGCTGCTCTTTTCGTTTGCACAGGAAAGAGCACGAATCATGACCGACGCCCAGACCGCCGCCCAGCGCATCCACCAATTGCGTGCCGAACTGGATGAGCACAACTACCGCTACTACGTGCTGGACGAACCCAGCGTTCCCGATGCCGAGTACGACCGCCTGTTCCGCGAGCTGCAGGCCCTGGAGGCCGAGCATCCGGAGCTGGTGACGCCGGAGTCGCCGACCCAGCGCGTGGGCGGCGAGGCCCTGAGCGCCTTCGGTGAAGTGCGCCACGAGGTGCCCATGCTCAGTCTGGGCAACGCCTTCGAGGAGGAAGACCTGCGCGCCTTCGACCGCAGCGTGCAGAGCGGCCTGGGGCTCTCTTCCGGCGACCTGTTCGGTGGCGGTGCCGAGGTGGAGTACAGCTGCGAGCCCAAGCTCGACGGCCTGGCGGTCAGCCTGCTGTACCGCGACGGCCAACTGGTGCGCGGTGCCACCCGTGGCGACGGCAGCACCGGCGAAGACATCAGCGCCAACGTGCGCACCATCCGCAACGTGCCGCTGAAGCTCAAGGGCGAGGGCTGGCCCGCCGTGCTCGAAGTGCGCGGCGAGGTGTACATGCCCAAGGCCGGCTTCGAGGAGCTCAATGCGCGCCAGGCGGAAAGCGGCGGCAAGACCTTCGCCAACCCGCGCAACGCTGCGGCCGGCAGCCTGCGTCAGCTGGATCCGCGCATCACCGCCAGCCGCCCCCTGGAGTTCTGCTGCTACGGCATCGGCCAGGTCAGTGGCGAACTGCCGGCCACCCAGGTCGGCATGCTGGAGAAGCTCAAGGGCTGGGGCGTGCCCATCAGCCGTGAATTGAAACTGGCCAAGGGCGTCGAAGCCTGCCTGGCCTACTACCACGACATCGGCGAGCGGCGCATGGACCTGGCCTATGACATCGACGGCGTGGTGTTCAAGGTCAACAACATCGAAGACCAGCAGCAACTGGGCTTCCGCGCGCGCACCCCGCACTGGGCGCTGGCCCACAAGTTCCCCGCCCAGGAGGAGCTCACCGAGCTGCTGGACGTGGAATTCCAGGTCGGCCGCACCGGTGCCGTCACCCCGGTGGCGCGGCTGAAGCCGGTCAAGGTGGCCGGCGTCACCGTGGCTAACGCCACCCTGCACAACATGGACGAGGTCGCGCGCCTGGGCCTGATGATCGGCGACACGGTGATCATCCGCCGCGCCGGCGACGTGATCCCCCAGGTGATGCAGGTGGTCACCGAGCGCCGCCCTGCAGACGCCCGCGAGGTGCATGTCCCCGAGCAGTGCCCGGTGTGCGGCTCGGCTGTCGAGCGCACCCAGCTGGTCAAGCGCGCCAAGGGCAAGGAAACCACCAGCGAAGGCTCGGTCTACCGCTGCGTCGGTCGCCTGGCCTGTGGTGCCCAGCTGAAGCAGGCGATCATCCACTTCGCATCCCGCCGTGCGCTGGATATCGAAGGCCTGGGCGACAAGATCGTCGAGCAGCTGGTGGACACCGGGCTGGTGGCCTCGCCGGCGGACCTGTTCACCCTGACCTACGAGCAGGTGGTGGCGCTGGAAGGCTTCGCCGACCTGTCGACCCGCAACCTGCTGGCGGCGATCCAGGACAGCGCCAGGCCGACCCTGGCGCGCTTCATCTATGCGCTGGGCATCCCCGATGTGGGCGAGGAGACCGCCAAGCTGCTGGCCCGCGCGCTCGGCTCCCTGGCGCGCATCCGCCAGGCGCTGCCCGAGGTGCTGACCTACCTGCCGGACGTGGGCCTGGAGGTCGCCTTCGAGATCCACAACTTCTTCAGCGATGCCCACAACCTCCAGGTCATCGACGACCTGCTGGCCCGTGGCGTGGTGCTGCAGGAGGAGGGCGACCTCAGCCCCGAGTTCGCCGCCTGCGCGACCCTGGCGGGCTTCATCGACAAGCTCAACATTCCCTTCATCGCTGCCACCGGTGCAGAGAAGCTGGCAGTGAAGTTCGGCAGCCTGGAAGGCGTGATCAAGGCCGACTGGCTGGACCTGCGCCAGGTGGAACGCCTCAACGAGAAGGCGGCCAAGTCCCTGCGCGATTTCTTCGACCTGCCCGCCAACGCCGAGCGTGCCGCGCTGATCGAAGCGCAGCTACGCGACTTCGGCATGCACTGGGAAAGCGAGAAGAAAGCCGTCGAAGGCCTGCCCCTGGCCGGGCAGACCTGGGTGCTGACCGGCACCCTGGAAGTGATGAGCCGCGATGTGGCCAAGGAGAAACTGGAAGCCCTCGGCGCCAAGGTGGCGGGCTCGGTCTCGGCCCGTACCCACTGCGTGGTGGCGGGCCCCGGTGCCGGCTCCAAGCTGGCCAAGGCCACCGAGCTGGGCGTGCGCGTGCTGGACGAAGAGGCCTTCCTCGCCGAGCTTAAGGGGATGGGCGTTTCGCTCTGACCCGGTAAGGCCCTGCGAGCGCGGGGCATGACCGCAGGCACAGATGAAAAGGCCGGGCATTAGCCCGGCCTTTTTTATTGCGTTGTCGCTTACTTGTTCACGGCGTCGCTGAGGCCTTTGGCCGGCACGAACTTGACGACCTTCTTGGCCGCGATGTCGATGCTCTTGCCGGTCTGCGGGTTGCGGCCGGTGCGGGCAGGGCGCTCGGTGATCTTCAGCTTGCCGATGCCCGGCAGGGTGATCTCATCACTGTTTTCCAGCGTATCGCTGACGATTTCGCTCAGCTGTTCCAGCACGGCACGCACGGAGGCCTTGGTGGTGTCGGTGGCTTCGGCGATGTCTGCGATCAGTTGGTCTTTGGTGATTGCCATGGGTGTAGCTCCAGTGGATGTGGGATTCGGCTTGCGTTCGGGTTGGCGATGCAGCGCGGGTTCAGACCCGCGCTCGCGCTGAAAGTGCGATGGCGCCAGGTGCCATTGGCGAAGCGGGCGGCACGCTAGCATAAAAGCCGGGGCACTCCTGCCACCAAGTGTTTCTGTTCGTCGCCACGGCCTTTTCGCAGAGGCCCGACAGGCGGTGATGGGCGGTCTACGCTTGCTGTTACATCGCTATGACATTGCGGAGAGTCGCCATGCTACGTGCCTTTGCCGACCTGGGGTTTCGTTGGAAGATCGCCCTGCCCATCCTGCTCCTGGTGGTGCTCCTGGTGCTGATGGGTGGCCTGGGCATGCAGGGGGTGTCCCAGGTGGCCGATTCCAGCAAGCAGCTGACCAATCGCTACCTGCCCGCCATCAGCCTGCTGCTCAATGCCGACCGCGATCTCTACCAGGCCTTCACGGCCGAGCGCAGCCTGCTGGACGAGGGGGCGGGTACCCACATCGAACAGCTCAAGGCCGACCATGCGGAGAACCTGCAGCAGGCCTATGACCGCGTGCACAAGTACGCGGAGATGGGCGCCAGTGCCGAGGCGCGGCAACTGGTGGCCCAGTTCGACAGTGGCTTCGAGCAATGGAAGGTCACCTCCCTGAAAGTGGTCCAGCTCGCGACTTCCGACCCGGAGGCCGCCAGCGTCCTCAGCTTCGGTGACAGCGAAAGCCAGTTCCAGAACATGCGCGATGCCATCGACAAGCTCGGCGAGCTCGAGGACAACGCAGCCAATGCCGAGGGGCAGCGGGCGATTGCCATTGGCGAGACGCGCAGCTGGCAGCAGGGGGTGATCATCATCATCGGCCTGGCCATCTGCCTGGTGCTGGTGCTCGGTTTCCCCACCCTGGTCACCCGGCCCCTGCATCGCTTGCTGGAGCGTATCGAGCAGATCGCCGATGGCGACGGCGACCTGCGTGTGCGCCTCGATGTCACCTCGCGGGACGAGCTGGGCAAGCTCAGTCACGCCTTCAACCGCTTCCTCGACAAGCTGCAGCCGCTGATCAAGGAGGTCGGGCGGGTGACCGGCGAGGTCGCCGACTCGGCGCAGAACCTGGCCGGCCTGGCCGCGGCCAACGATCGGCTGATCAGCAGCGAGCACGCGGCGGTCGACCAGGTCAGCACCGCTGCCACCGAAATGAGCGCCGCCGTTCATGAGGTGGCCCGCAACGCCCAGAATGCCGCCGATGCCGCGCGCTTCGCCGAGGTGCAATCCCGCGAGGGCGCGCAGGTGGTGGGCGCCACCATCAAGGCCATTCGCCAGTTGGCCCAAGAGGTGGAAAGCGCTTCCACCACCATCGGCACCCTGGAGCAGGAGACCGCCAACATCGGCGCCGTGCTGGCGGTGATCAAGGGCATCGCCGACCAGACCAACCTGCTGGCGCTCAACGCCGCCATCGAAGCGGCACGGGCGGGCGAGCAGGGCAGGGGCTTCGCGGTGGTGGCCGACGAGGTGCGTGCCCTGGCCGCACGCACCCAGGAATCCACCAAGGACATCCAGCAGATGATCGAGCGCCTGCAGGTGGGCGTGCAGAATGCCGTGCGCGCCATGCACTCGGGCAGCGCCCAGGCCCGTGACAGCGTGGAGCGCGCCGCTGGCGTCGACCAGGCGCTGACGGACACCGGCGATTCGGTGCAGCGCATCAACGACATGGCCGCGCAGATCGCCACCGCCTGCGAAGAGCAAAGCAGCGTCACCGAAGAGATCGCCCGCAACATCAGCGACATCCGCGATCTCTCAACCGAAGCGGCACAAACCTCCGACCAGAGCACCCAGGCGAGCCGTCATCTCTCCGAGCTTTCCAGCGGCCTCGCCAAGCTGGTCGGGCGCTTTCGGGTATGAGTCGCAAGTGCTTGTAACGGAAATGTTTTTAGCAGTTGTAAGTTGGCGAAGAGCCGGTACAATGGCGCGGCTCGCCGATCTGGCGAGCTGCGTTATGGTGGCCCTGCCGGTCCCCCCGCAACGATTACCCGTCAACCTGGTCAGATCCGGAAGGAAGCAGCCACAGCGGGAACATTGTGTGCCGGGGTGTGGCTGGTAGGGTCACCCCCATCTCCCAGCGCTGCAATTCACCGGTAGCGCGACACGATTCTCTCTATCTCTCCCGACGTCCGCATGCGCGCCAGTGCACGCACGATCCCGCTCGCCGGTATCTCCGGTGCATTGCGCACCAGGCAGGCCACGGGCTCTTCCTCCAGTACCGCCACCGCCGCCAGGCGTTCGCTCGCCGGCATGCCGCGGTTGAACCATTTCAGCGCCAGTTCGCTGCTGACCGCGTAGCGGTAGCGCCCTGCACCGAGTTTCTGCAGCACCAGGCCCTGGTTGCGGGCCTCGTCTCGTTGCAGGGTGCCGTCATCGAACCGCTCCTGCAGGCCTGGATAGGAATAGCCCAGTACGGTGCCCACGCTCTGCGCCGGCAGGCGTTGCGGGTCGACGGGGGCTGCGTTGTCGGGGGCGCTCACCAGCAGGTCGCGCTGCACCAGGATCGGCTCGCTCCACAGGTAATTCACGCCCAGGTCGCCCATCCAGTTGGGGCTCACGTAGCAGCGGACGTCGACATCGCCATGCTCCAGGGCCAACTGCACGCGGGTGCGGGGCAGCACGTTGATCTGCGCCTCGCGCCCGAGTTGCCGGGCCAGGCCCTGGATGATGTCGAAGATGATGCCGCCGGTCAGCTCGTTGCTCTCGATCTGCGCCACCGGCATGGCCCAGCTGTCCACCGCGGAGAAGCGCAGGGGAGCCGTTTCGGCGCGAGCCAGCGCACTGGTGATCAGCAACAGAAGGAGCAGCGTTGAACGCATCGAGCACCCTCGAACGGGTATGGCGAGGCATCCACAATGCCCCGTGTCACACCTGTTGAACATAGAGCACTTCGCATCGGATGCAATTTGCGGTTTGCTCCGCTAGCATTAGCCCCTTCCGATTCCCCAGCTGCGACGGTTTTCAATGAGTTATCAGGTTCTTGCACGTAAATGGCGTCCGCGCTCGTTCCGCGAAATGGTCGGCCAGACCCATGTGCTGAAGGCTCTGATCAACGCGCTGGACAACCAGCGCCTGCACCACGCCTACCTGTTCACCGGCACCCGTGGCGTGGGCAAGACCACCATCGCGCGCATCCTCGCCAAGTGCCTGAACTGCGAAACCGGCATCAGCTCCACGCCTTGTGGCCAATGCTCGGTGTGCCGCGAGATCGACGAGGGCCGCTTCGTCGACCTGATCGAGGTGGACGCCGCGAGCCGCACCAAGGTCGAAGACACCCGCGAACTGCTGGACAACGTGCAGTACGCGCCGAGCCGTGGCCGCTACAAGGTCTACCTGATCGACGAAGTGCACATGCTCTCCACGCACTCGTTCAACGCCCTGCTCAAGACCCTCGAAGAGCCGCCACCCCACGTCAAGTTCCTGCTGGCCACCACCGACCCGCAGAAGCTGCCCGTCACCATCCTCTCGCGCTGCCTGCAGTTCTCCCTGAAGAACATGCCGCCGGAGCGCGTGGTCGAGCACCTGACCCACGTCCTCGGTGCCGAAAGCGTGCCGTTCGAGCCCGACGCCCTGTGGCTGCTGGGTCGTGCCGCTGACGGCTCCATGCGCGACGCCATGAGCCTCACCGACCAGGCCATCGCCTTCGGTGAGGGCAAGGTCCTGGCCGCCGACGTGCGCGCCATGCTCGGCACCCTCGACCACGGCCAGGTCTATGGCGTGCTCCATGCGCTGCTGCAGGGCGATGCCCGTGGCGTGCTCGAAGCCATCCGCCACCTGGCCGAGCAAGGCCCGGACTGGAGCGGCGTGCTCGCCGAAATCCTCAACGTGCTGCACCGCGTGGCCATCGCCCAAGCATTGCCGGATGCGGTGGACAACGGCCAGGGCGACCGCGACCGCGTGCTGGCATTGGCCGAAGCGTTGCCCGCCGAAGATGTGCAGTTCTATTACCAGATGGGCCTGATCGGCCGCCGCGACCTGCCATTGGCGCCGGACCCGCGTGGTGGCTTCGAAATGGTGCTGCTGCGCATGCTCGCGTTCCGCCCGGCGGATGCCGACGGTGCCCCGAGGGTCACGCTAAAGGACCCGGGAATCAGCAGGGCCACGGCTGATTCCTCGAACACCCCAGTGGCCGGCGCTGTCGTGGCGCCGGTTGCCCCCGTACCCCCTGTCGCTCCGGTAGCGGCTCCCCAGCCGCCCGTCGAGTCCGTGGTTGCCCCGGCGGCCGTGGTGTCGGCGCAGGCTGCACCCGAGCCGGTGGTTGCCGCCCCTGTGGTGGAAGCCCCGGTCGCGCCCCGCGTGGCTGAAGTGGCTCCTGCTGCTGAAGTGGCGCGGCAGCCTTTGGCCGAGCCTGCCCAGGTCGCCCAGCCTGCTCCCGAGCCCGAGCCCGAGCCTGTTGCCCAGGCCGAGGTGATCGACCTGCCCTGGGAAGAGCGTCCCGCCACGCCGGTCGCGCCTGCCCAGCCCGCAGCCGAGATCGCCGAGCCGGCCGCAGTCGCCGAGATTGTTGAAGTCGCTGTAGTGGTTGAGGCGGTCGAGCCGCCTGCTCCGGTCGTGGAAGCGCCAGCCCCGGTTGTCGAGCCCACTCCTGAGCCGCAGCCCGTTGCCGAGCCCGTGGTTGCGCAAACCCAGGGCACGGAGCTGGTTGTCGCCACGGATGCGGATGACGACGAGCCGCCACCCGGCGACTACGACGATTATTACGAGGCGGACGTCGAATCCATCGCCTACATGGATGAGCTGCCCGTCGCCGAACCTGAAGCCGCTGCCGTGCCGGAAGTGTTGCCCGCCGCGCAGCCCGCCACGGGGCTTGCCGCCGAGTGGTTGGACCTGTTCCCGCGCCTGGGCATCAGTGGCCTCACCGGCAACATCGCTGCCAACTGCACCCTGGTGTCCGTGGAGGGCGACGTCTGGCGCCTGCACCTGGACCCGGCGCAGAGCGCGCTGTTCAACTCCACCCAGCAGCGCCGCATCAACGACGCGCTGAATCAGTATCACGGTCGTACCCTGGTGCTGGAAGTAGAGGTGTGCAAGCCCGAGCAGGAAACCCCTGCCCAGGCCGCCGCCCGCAAGCGTGCTGCCCGCCAGCGCGATGCCGAGGAATCCATCTCCCTCGACCCGCTGGTACAGAAGATGATCGAACAGTTCGGTGCGAGCGTTCGCCCGGACACCATTGAACCCCTTGACCGCTGAGGACAACCATCATGATGAAGGGTGGCATGGCAGGCCTGATGAAACAGGCCCAACAGATGCAAGAAAAGATGCAGAAGATGCAGGAAGAGCTGGCCAATGCCGAGGTTACCGGCCAGTCCGGTGCCGGCCTGGTGAGCGTGGTGATGACCGGTCGCCATGACGTCAAGCGCGTCACCCTGGACGACAGCCTGATGCAGGAAGACAAGGACATCCTCGAAGACCTGATCGCCGCCGCCGTCAACGATGCCGTGCGCAAGGTCGAGCAGAACAGCCAGGAAAAGATGTCCGGCATGACTGCCGGCATGCAGCTGCCGCCCGGCTTCAAGATGCCCTTCTAAGTGGGGAGCGCCCAGCCAGCACGCATTACTGCGTTGCGAACGGCCCCGGGCATCCTCATTTACAGACGTAAACTCCGGTGCCCGTAGCCGTTCACGCCTTGTACTGCATACCGTCTGATCGCTCCTGGCGACAGCGCGTGGAGTAAAGGTCGGAACAGAGCAGGGCACCGGAGCCCGTTTAAGCCCCAATCCCGAGATTTCTGAATGAGCTTCAGCCCGCTGATCCGCCAACTGATCGATGCCCTGCGCATCCTGCCCGGTGTCGGGCAGAAGACCGCCCAGCGCATGGCGTTGCAGATGCTCGAGCGTGATCGCAGCGGCGGGCTGCGGCTGGCCCAGGCGCTGACCTCGGCGATGGAGGGTGTGGGGCATTGCAAGCAGTGCCGCACCCTCAGCGAGGATGATCTCTGCCCGCAATGTGCCGACCCACGCCGCGACGATTCGTTGTTGTGCGTGGTGGAGGGGCCGTTGGACGTGTTCGCCGTCGAGCAGACCGGTTATCGCGGCCGTTTCTTCGTGCTCAAGGGCCACCTCTCGCCCCTCGATGGCCTGGGCCCGGAAGCCATCGGCATTCCCGAGCTGATGGAGCGTGTGGATGCCGGCGCCTTCAGCGAGGTCATCCTCGCCACCAACCCCACGGTGGAAGGCGAAGCCACTGCCCACTACATCGCACAGCTCCTGGCCCCCAAAGGCCTGGTGGCCTCGCGCATCGCCCATGGCGTGCCCCTGGGTGGCGAGCTGGAATTGGTGGACGGCGGCACCCTGACCCACGCTCTGGCCGGTCGCCGCCCCATCGGCCTCTGATCGTCCCTCTGCGTAAACGCGCGCCGTAGCCCGGGCTTCAGCCCGGGGCCGGAGTGGGTTCGTCCGCCAGCGCAGCCAATGCCTCTGCATCCATCCCATAGGCGATCCACTTGCCGTCCGGCCGCCCACCCAGGCGCTGGTAGAAGCGCTCGGCATCACCGTTGCCCGCCAGCACATCCCACTTCATCCGCCCCGCACCGCGTGTCAGCGCCCATTGCGCGATGGCGGCAAGCAGGCGTTCGCCGATGCCGAGCGAGCGTGCCGGCGGGGCCACGAACAGCTCCTTGAGCACCAGGGTTGGCTGCAGGTCGTAGGTGAAGGCGATCTCCAGCGTTACCGCATAGCCGAGCAACTTGCCCGTCGCCTCGGCCACGACTATCCGGCACTGGGGGTGCGGGCCGAATGCGCGGGCCAGCAGCTGCGCCTCGTCCACCGCGAAGTCCTCCAGGTAGTTCTCGAAGCGGGCCAGCTCACGCATCAGCGGGAGGAGGGCGGGCACATCCTCGGCCCGCGCCTCGCGTATGTCCGCACTCAGCATGCGCAGGGGATGCCCTGGCCAGCGGGGCGGACCGCTACCGCCCCGGTGAGGCTCAGCCCCTCGTCCAGCCAGCCGGTGACGCCGCCGAGCATCTCCTTCACGGCGAAGCCCAACCCGGCCAGCCGAACGGCGGCGCGGTGCACGCCGTTGCAATGGGGGCCGGCGCAGTAGACGACGAACAGCGTGTCGCGCGGGTAGGCCGCCATGAACGCGGCGTCCATTAGGCGATGAGGGATGTTGATCGCGCCTGGCACATGGCCGGCGGCGAAGGCCGTCTCACCGCGCACGTCGACCAGCACGTAGTCGACGTCGCCGGCCTGCTGGCTGGCGTTCACGTCCGAGCAATCGGTCTCGAAGGCCAGGCGCTGGGTGAAATGGGCCAGGGCCGCATGGGGAGCGGCGGCAGGGAACTGGCTGATGAGGCTGGGCATGGTGGTTCTCCATCGGTTGGGTTGATGGCGCCACTGTATCCAGCACCTTTCCTGCTCTACAGTGGCGGGCAGGACAGCGACTGGTAAGTTTCCGCCAAATGAACGACGACCCCGGCCTGGTGGCCATCCTCGCCTACGACGGCCTGTGCACCTTCGAATTCGGCATCGCCGTGGAGATCTTCGGCCTGCCCCGACCCGAGTTCGATTTCCCTTGGTACCGCCACTGCATCGTCGGCCTGGACGAGGGCCCCATGCGCGCCATGGGTGGCATCCGGGTGCTCGCCGACGGCGGGCTGGAGCGCCTGGCCGAGGCCCGCACCCTTGTCATCCCCGGCTGGCGTGACCGTGCCGAGGCACCGCCCGAGCGGCTGCTGACCGCCTTGCGCGAGGCCCATGCGCGTGGGGCGCGGCTGGTGTCCATCTGCTCCGGCGTCTTCGTCCTCGCCGCCAGCGGCTTGCTGGATGGCCAGCGCGCCACCACTCACTGGCGCTACGCCGAGGAGCTGGCGCGGCGCTTTCCGGCTGTCGAGGTGGACCCCGAGGTGCTCTACGTCGACGCCGGGCAACTGATCAGCTCGGCGGGTAGTGCCGCCGGCATCGACGCCTGCTTGCACCTGGTGGCACGGGACTTCGGCACCCAGGTGGCCAACACCGTGGCGCGACGCCTGGTGATGTCGCCCCAGCGCGCCGGCGGCCAGGCGCAGTTCATCCCCGCACCGGTGGCCCGGGCGCCGCGCAACGACCTCTCGGCGTTGATGCACTGGGCCCGGCAGAACCTGCAGCAACCGCTGGAGGTGAGCCAGCTGGCACGTCGCGTGGCCATGAGTGAGCGCACCTTCCTGCGCCGCTTCAGCGAAGCCACCGGCATGACGCCCAAGGCCTGGCTGCAGCACGAGCGCCTGGCCCGTGCCCGTGAGCTGCTGGAAAGCGGCGTCGACGGCAGCGAGCGCATCGCCGAGCTGTGCGGCTTCCGCTCGGTGGAGAGCTTCCGCGTGGCCTTCCGCAACGCCGTCGGGCTACCGCCTTCGGCCTATCGGGAGCGCTTCGGTGCGGCGCATACGTCCTGATCGATGGCGCATGTCTCGCCTTGAAAACCAAGCAAGCGCTCGGTAAGTTTCTCTGACTTTTTCAGGGAGCTCCGCCATGTCCGCTTGCCAGGAATACTTCGACGAATCCCATCAACTGGTGCGCGATTCGGTGCGCCGCTTCGTCGAGCGGGAAATCCTCCCGCACATCGGCGACTGGGAGGAGGCCGAAGAATTCCCCCGCGAGCTCTACCTCAAGGCCGGCGCCGCCGGCATTCTCGGCATCGGCTACCCGGAGCAGTACGGCGGCAGCCACGAAGGCGACCTGTTCGCCAAGGTGGCAGCCAGCGAGGAACTGATGCGCAGCGGCTCCGGCGGCCTGGTGGCCGGGCTGGGCTCCCTGGACATCGGCCTGCCGCCGCTGGTCAAGTGGGGTCGCCCCGAGCTGCGCGAGCGCATCGCGCCCCAGGTGCTGGCCGGCGAGAAGATCATGGCCCTGGCGGTGACCGAGCCTTCAGGCGGCTCCGACGTCGCCAACCTCAAGACCCGCGCCGTGCGCGAGGGCGACTTCTACCGCGTCAACGGCAGCAAGACCTTCATCACCAGCGGCGTGCGTGCCGACTACTACACGGTGGCGGTGCGCACCGGTGGCGATGGCTTCGGTGGCGTCAGCCTGCTGCTGATCGAGAAGGGCACTCCCGGCTTCAGCGTCGGCCGCAAGCTGAAGAAGATGGGCTGGTGGGCCTCCGACACCGCCGAGCTGTTCTTCGAGGACTGCCTGGTGCCCGTGGGCAACCTGATCGGCGCCGAGAACATGGGCTTCGCCTGCATCATGGCCAACTTCCAGTCCGAGCGGCTGGCCCTGGCCATCATGGCCAACATGACGGCGCAGCTGGCGCTGGAGGAATCCCTGGCCTGGGCCCGCGAGCGCGAGGCCTTCGGCAAGCCCATCGGCAAGTTTCAGGTGCTCAAGCACCGCCTGGCCGAGATGGCCACGCAGTTGGAGGTCTCCCGCGAGTTCACCTACCGCCAGGCGGCGAAGATGGCCGCCGGCAAGAGCGTGATCAAGGAGATTTCCATGGCCAAGAACTTCGCCACCGACATCGCTGACCGCCTCACCTACGACGCCGTGCAGATGCTCGGCGGCATGGGCTATATGCGCGAAAGCCTGGTGGAACGCCTCTACCGCGACAACCGCATCCTCTCCATCGGCGGCGGTTCGCGGGAGATCATGAACGAGATCATCAGCAAGCAGATGGGGCTCTGACCCAGCCCGCGCGAGGCGCCCATCGGGTGGCCTTGCGCGAGGCCCTGCGGCTCGTTATATGATGATCGAAATTCAAATGGGGCCTGCGGGCCGGACAAGAGGGTAGGTGCCATGAGCGAGTTGAGCCGTGAAGAGATACTGCAGGCCTGGCTGGAAGCGGAGCGCAGCATGCTGGAGCGCCTGAAGCCCGGTACCCTGAGCATGTCCGAGGTGGTGCAACTGAGCCCGCGCGAGTTCTTCGACGGCATCGGCCGGGGCGATCTGCCGTCACCTCCCATAGGTGAACTGATGGGCTTCGTGCCTATCGAATGGTCAGAGGAACGCTTCGTTTTCCAGGGCGTTCCGGATGCCCGCCACTACAATCCATTGGGCACCGTGCACGGCGGCTACGCGGCCACCTTGCTGGACTCCTGCATGGGCTGCGCCATCCATATGCACGTCAAGCCGGGGCAGGGCTACACCACTACCGACCTGCGCATCAGCTACGTGCGGGCCATGACCGTGAACACGGGGCCGGTGAGGGCGGAGGGGCGGATCATCCATGTGGGGCGCTCGACCGCGCTGGCCGAGGGCCGTATCTATGACGTGGACGGGAAGCTCTATGCCACCGGCTCCACGACCTGCCTGATACTCGGAGGGAAGTGATGAACTCGCAACGTATCGTCGTCACCGGCATGGGGCTGGTCTCGCCCCTGGGCTGCGGTGTGGAGATCGCCTGGCAACGCCTGCTGGCCGGCCGCTCGGGCGTGCGCGCCCTGCCCGAGGCCACCGTGCTCGACCTCGCCGCCAAGGTAGGCGGCAGCGTGCCGACGCGGGAGGAGTACGCCGAAGGCGGCTTCGACCCCGACAGCGCCGCGCCGCCGAAGGAGCAGAAGAAGATGGACCGCTTCATCCTCTTCGCCCTGGCCGCCGCCGACGAAGCGTTGCAGCAATCCGGCTGGGTCGCCGACAGCGACGAGAAGAAGGCCCGCACCGCCACCGTGATCGGTTCCGGCATTGGCGGTTTCGGCGCCATCGCCGACGCCGTGCGCACCACCGACAGCCGCGGCCCACGGCGCCTGTCGCCGTTCACTATCCCGTCCTTCCTGGTCAACCTGGCCGCTGGGCACGTGTCCATCCGCCATGGCTTCCAGGGCCCCATCGGTGCCCCGGTGACCGCCTGCGCGGCGGGCGTGCAGGCCATCGGCGACGCTGCGCGGATGATCCGTGCCGGCGAAGTGGATATCGCCCTGTGCGGCGGCGCCGAAGCCTCCATCGACCGCGTGGCGCTGGCCGGCTTCGCTGCGGCACGGGCGTTGTCCACCGACTTCAGCGAGCACCCGGAACAGGCCTCGCGCCCCTTCGACAGCCGCCGCGACGGCTTCGTCATGGGCGAAGGCGCCGGGATGCTGGTGATCGAATCCCTCGACCACGCTCTGGCCCGTGGCGCCACGCCCATCGCCGAGCTGGTGGGCTACGGCACCAGTGCTGACGCCTACCACCTCACCGCCGGGCCGGAAGATGGCAGCGGCGCCCAGCGCGCCATGCGCACCGCCATCGCCCAGGCGGGCATCGAGCCGCGGCAGATCCAGCACCTCAACGCCCATGCCACGTCCACCCCGGTGGGCGACAAGGGTGAGCTGGCGGCGATCAAGGCGGTGTTCGGCGAGGAGGGCGGAGTGGCCGTATCCGCCACCAAGTCCGCTACCGGGCACCTGCTTGGCGCTGCCGGTGGGCTGGAAGCGATCTTCACCGTGCTGGCCATCCGCGACCAGGTGGCACCGCCGACCCTGAATCTGGAACAACCGGACGAGGATGCCGTCGGCGTGGATATCGTCCACGGCGCGGCACGGCCGATGACCATCAACTACGCGCTGTCCAACGGCTTCGGTTTCGGCGGGGTGAATGCCAGCGTGCTGTTCCGGCGCTGGATGGGGTGAGCCGAGCGGCCCTTGCGGCCGCTCCGTTACATCGAAGCGGCAGGCTTAAGCCTTGCCGCTTTTTTCTTCCAGGCGCGCCGTCAGGTTGGCGCAGGCGCTATCGAGGATACGCTTCGACAGCGCTTCGTCGGCCACGCTGCGCGACAGGCTCAGCGCACCGACCATGGTGGCGACCATGGCCAGGGCTTCCTGCGGGTCGCCCATTTCCTTTTCGATCAGCTTCAGCATATTACCCACCACCTCGTCGCTGATGGGGCTGGCCTGGCCGCGCTGGCCCAACTCGGACGACATGGTCGGCAGCGGGCAGCCAGCATCCGGGTTGTCGCGGTGTTCCGGCGACAGGTAGCGCTTGAACAGAGTCTTCAGCGGCTCCGGCTTGGCCAGCACCTTGGCCCACTGGCCGCTGGCGTCGTTGGCCGCCGCGCGCAGGGCTTCCTGCACCAGGGCGTCCTTGGATTTGAAGTGGGCGTAGAAGCCGCCGTGGGTCAGGCCCAGCGCCTTCATCAGCGGCTGCAGGCCGGTGGCGTCGATGCCGTCCGCGCGAAAGCGGCGGGAGGCTTCGGCGATGATGCGTTTGTGGGTTTCGGCTTTGTGGTCTTCCGAGTAGCGCATGGCAATGGCCTCAACTTCCGGGCGTTAGTATGGCGATTGTAATTCCACATTCAGCGCCTGTATGCAGTCAGCTTCGCGCGAGTGCCAGTGGCCGACGGAAGGGGAGGTGCAAGCGCACCTCCCCGGTGCCTCACTCGACGCTTTCCAGCAGCGTGGCCACGCCCTGGCCGCCACCGATGCACTGGGTGGCGATGGCGTAGCGGCCGCCGGTGCGCTTGAGCAGCGAAGCGGCCTTGCCGGTGATGCGCGCGCCGGTGGCGCCCAGCGGGTGCCCGATGGCCATGCCGCCGCCGTCGAGGTTGACCTTGGCGATGTCGATGTCCAGCTCGCGGATGCAGGCCAGTGCCTGGCTGGCGAAGGCCTCGTTGATCTCGAACAGGTTGATATCGTTCACCGACAGGCCGCTGCGCTGCAGCAGCTTGCGGGTGGCGTGCAGCGGGCCCATGCCCATCACTTCCGGCGCGCAGCCGACCACGGCCACCGCCTTGATGCGGGCGAGGATGTCCAGCTTCCAGCGCCGGGCGAACGCCTCGGTGCAGACGAACACCGCCGCCGCGCCATCGGTCAGCGGCGAGGCGGTGCCAGCGGTCACGCTGCCGCCGAAGGCCGGCTTCAGTTGGGCCAGGGCCTCGGCGTTGGTGCCGGGGCGGATGCAACCGTCTTCGGTGACCGGGCCGTCGGGCGTCTCGATGGTGAGGATCTCGTCCTGCAGCAGGCCGCGCAGGCGTGCATCGGCGGCCTTCTCGTGGGACTGCACGGCCATTGCCTCCTGGTCCACGCGGCTGATGGCGTAGCGCTCGGCGACGATCTCGGCGGTGTGGCCCATGGGGATATAGGCCTGGATCTCGCCACTGGTCAGGCGCGGGTTGGGCGAGATGTTGAAGCCGCCCATGGGCACGCGGGTCATGGATTCCACGCCGCCACAGATGAAGGCCTCACCGGCGCCGAGCTGGATCTGCCCGGCGGCGAAGTGGATGGAGGTCATGGACGAGCCGCAGAAGCGGTTCACCGTGGCCCCGGCCACGCTCTGCGGCAGGCCGGCGAGGAAGCCGACGATGCGTGCCAGGTTCATGCCCTGCTCGGCCTCGGGGTAGGCGCAGCCGAGGATCAGGTCCTCGATCTCGTTGGGGTCGATGTCCAGGCGATCCACCAGACCTTTCACGACCTGGCCGGCGAGGTCGTCCGGGCGGATGTTGATCAGGCCGCCCTTCTTGGCGAAGTGGAAGGGCGAGCGGGCGAAACCGGCGATGACGATGGATTGCATATCTCGTGTCCTTGCGTGGTAGAGCCGGGCGGAGCCGGCGGGAGCGCCAGGGTGAGAGAGCGATACGACGGGCGCATGCTTAGGATGATATGCATAATTCAAACGATTGTATATTACGAGTGTAATCCAATCGTCGGATCGCTACAGGCAGGGATAGCTCAGGCGTGATCCCGGCGCGCCAGCCCAATCAGCGCCACCAGCGTCAACCCGATCAGGACCGTCGCGAATCCCGTTGCGGTCGCCACCAGGCCAAAGTGGCGAGCCATCACACCCGCCAGCAGCGCCGGTACACAGAACGCCAGGTAGCTGATCACGTAGTAGGTGGCCATCAGCCCCGCGCGCTCATGGGCATGGGCCAGCGGCATCACGCTGCGCAGCGCGCCGAGGAACCCTGAACCGAAGCCACCCCCAGCCACCAGCGAGGCGAGCAGGAACAGCCACAGCCAGCCGGCCTGCACGGCCACCAGCATGGCGCTCACTCCGACCAGCAGCAGGGCGGTGGCGATGCGCAGCACCTGCTGCGCCGTGTGCTGGCGCAGCCACAGGATCGACAGGGCGCCGCTCAGGGTCAGCGCCGTCACCGCCAGCCCACCCACCAACGCCGAGTTGGAGCCGGTGGCTGCGCGGATCAGCGACGGCGCGAGGGACAGGTAGAAACCGCCCAGGGACCAGACCGCGACGTTCACCGGCAGCGTGCGCCATAGCGCGCCCCGGGCCTGGGGCGGCACCCGCAGGGTCGGGCGCAGCGAGGCGAGGGCGCCCGGGCGGCGCGAGATGGATTCCGGCAGCCACCACAGCAGCAGCGCCTGGGCGGCGAACACCAGCAGCAGGACCAGGTAGACCAGGTGCAAGGGCCAGGGCGCCCACTCCACCAGCATCCCGCAACCCAGGGCGCCACAGGCCATGCCCAGTTGCGGCGCCACGCTGTTGAACAGCGGTCCGCGCTCGGGGTTGCGATCCAGCAGTGCCGCACCCAGTACGCTGGTGGCCATCCCCGTGGCGAAGCCCTGCATCACCCGCGCCGCCAGCAGCCAGGCGACGCCATCGGCCTCGATGAACAGCGCCATCGCCAGCATCTCCAGCAACAGCGCGGCGAGGATCACCGGCCGCCGGCCCAGGTAATCGGACAGCTTGCCCAGGGTGAGCAGCGCCGCCAGCAGGCTGAAGGCATAGATGGCGAAGACCAGCGTCAGCATCGCCGGGCTGAAGGCCCAATGCGCCTGGTACACCGGGTAGAGCGGAGTGGGCGCGCTGGACGCGGCCAGGAAGCTCAGCAGCGTGCTCGCCAGCAAGGCGATGCCGCTGCGGGTGTGACGCTGGTCGAGGCAGGTATCGGCGGTCTGGACCATGATGGGCTCACTAAAGCTAAGACATTGCGTTTGCGCAGTCTGCGCGCAGAAATTCCTTAACGCAAATTCTTTGTGATAAGGTCCGCCGCCATGGCCATCAAAGAAAACCGCCGCACTGGCGGGCGCAGCGCCCGGGTGCAGGAATCCATCCACACCGCCGTGCGCGCACTGCTCGACGAGCGCGACCGCGCCGACCTCACCGTCCCGCAGATCGCCGCTCGCGCTGGCGTCACGCCGTCCACCATCTACCGCCGCTGGGGTGATCTCTCGGCGCTGCTGGCCGACGTCGCCCTGGAGCGCATGCTCCCCAGCGAACCCCAGGACACCGGCACCCTCGCCGGCGACCTCCACGCCTGGGCCGAGCAATACCTCGACGAGATGAGCTCCGAGCTCGGCCGCACCCTGATCCGCGACGTCGTCTCCGACCTCGCCGGCGACTACCCGGGTCAATGCGCCGACCTGGTCCGCTGCCAGCTGCAGCTCATCCTCGACCGCGCCGCCCACCGCGGCGAAGCGGCCCCCAGCGCCGATCAACTGGTCGACGCCGTGGTCGCCCCGATGATCTACCGCATCCTCTTCGCCCCCCAAGCCCCCAGCGCCGAGCAGGTGAGGGAGTGGGTAGACGGAGCGCTGCACATTTCCAAACCCCGGAAATGAACAAGGCCCCGTAAGGGGCCTTGTCGTTTACTCAGCGGTTACTGCCAGTTCGCAGCGATCACCACCTCCAGCTGCGCCTTCTGCTCGGGCGTCAGGTTGGAGCTGCCGCCAGCAGGCGGTGCGAAGGCCGCCATGGCGTTGACCAGGTTCTGCACCTGGCTGTCGAGCAGGGTCTTGCCGTCACCGGACTTGATGGTCTCTATGTGGTTCGAGTTGCTGGAATACCAGTTGCTGATGGTGACCTTGTCGGTGGAGTCGCTCAGGGTGAGCTCCAGGTTACTGCCGTTGCGTTGGAGCCAGATGTCGTTTGCGGAGATGTCCTGGCCGAAGAGCAGGGTATCGCTGCCGCCGATATCGGAGATGACATCCTGACCATTGCCTTTGGCGAAGATATAAGTGTCATTGCCGCAGCCACTGCTAAGCGTGTCATTCCCCTGCAAGCCGAGCAGGACGTTGTTGTAGTTGTCGACGCCGACCAGGGTGTCATCTGCGGCA